>JBOHUP010000260.1:0-13186 GCA_050734615.1 Candidatus Dormibacteraceae bacterium
AGATTCGACTCCGTGTCGCGCAGTCGAAGGACGAGCTGCTGCCCCGTATGAAGGCACCGCTGCGCCAGGCGGCTGCCACCCGGCTTCACGATGAGACTATCGAGCTCCGGACCGACTCGGCGGTCAAGTCTGTCGACCAGGGCGGCGTGGTCCTCGAGAACGGCGACCGCCTGGATGGCTCGTTGGTGATCTGGACTGCGGGAGTTGAGGCGAACCCGGTCGCCAGGCGGTTCTCCGGCGCCCAGACAGACAGTCGAGGGCGGCTGCAGGTCGACGATCAGCTGCGCGTCGGCGGGCGGCGGGAGGCGTACGCGCTCGGCGATGTCGCATCCGTGAGATCGGGAGATGATCAGGTCGCGCCCACGGCCCAGGCGGCGGTCCAGGCGGCGGACGTAGTTGCCTGGAACGTCTCGGCCGCGATATTGGGTGGCGAGCCGAAGACATTCAGCTATCACGACGCGGGTCACCTCGTCGAGCTCGGTAGCCGCTTCGCGGTGGCCCAGGTTTTCGGCGCCGAGTTCTCAGGCTGGGCGGGACAGATCCTGTGGCGCCTCGTCTATCTGTACAAGCTCGGGGACTGGCGCGATCGGTTGCACGTCTTCTCAGACTGGACGATCCGCTTGCTCGAGCCGGCGAGCGTACCGAGGCTCGGGCTCCGATGAAACTCGCAGGTTTGGACATCAGCGTCCTCCGGATCCCGACCGACCGGCCGGAGTCGGACGGAACATTTGAGTGGAACTCGACCACCGTGGTGCTGGCTCAAATTCGCGCCGACGATGGAAATCGCGGAATGGGTTGGAGCTACGCGAGCGCGGCCGCTGGCGTTGTAATCGACGACACGCTGCGGCCGGCGATCGCCGACCTGCCGCTGGAAGATATCGGGCGCGCATGGTCCACCATGGTCGCATCCGTTCGCAACGTCGGCCGAGGTGGGGTTGCGGCCATGGCCATCTCCGCAGTCGATATCGCGTTATGGGATCTCAAGGGGCGCGCAGAGGGCCGGCCTGTTTACCGGCTGCTGGGACCTCACCGCGACTCGGTGCCGATCTATGGCAGCGGTGGCTTCACTTCATACACCATGGAAGAGCTGGTCGATCAGTTGTCGGGTTGGGTCGCCTCCGGCTTTCCCCGCGTCAAGATGAAGATCGGCACCGGCTGGGGCACCAGGCTCGACGTCGACCGGTCCCGCATCGTCGCCGTGCGTCAGGCGATCGGTCCGGATGCGGAGCTCTTCATCGACGCGAATGGCGCTTATACGCCAAAGCAGGCGATGCGGCTGGCTCACGATGTCGATGGCATCGCGACTTACTTCGAGGAGCCGGTCAGCTCTGACCACCTGGAGGACCTCGCGATGATACGGCGTGAGATTTCTCAAGACGTTGCCGCTGGCGAATACGGATGGGACCCTTGGTACTTCAGGAAAATGCTGAATGCCGGCGCGGTCGACGTAATGCAGGCCGACGCTACGAGATGCCTCGGCATCACCGGCTTTTTGATCGCGGCTGACCTGGCCTATTCGGCCGGCGTCGCGTTCTCGGCCCACTGTTCTCCGACGATTCACGCCCATGCCGCGTGCGCTGCCCCTCAGATCTCGCACGTCGAATACTTTCACGACCACGCTCGGATCGAGCAGTTGCTGTTCGATGGAGCCCCCAAACCCGAGGCCGGAACCCTGCGGCCGGCTCCCGATCGTGCGGGCCTCGGCCTGGAGTTGAAACATGCCGACCTGGACGCTTACCGAGCCGCATGAGCCGCCTCGGGTTTCCGCTCTGGATCGATGCCGCCCACTATCTGAACCTGCTCTTCATGGTCTTCCTGGCGCGTAGCGGCATCCAGATCCTGGCCTCATTCCCGCGCTTGTACCTGAAGGATGACTGCGCGCCGGGACATGAGATCCTGAAATTCACTCGGAAAACGGTGCCTATCGACCGGATCCACCAGTCGCTGGACGAAGAGGCCGATGTCCCTTCCTGGCTGGCGCTGCCGGGCGGCAAGGGAGCCGCCGGAGGTCTGGGTGTGGGGCGCCATTGGCACTTCACGGCCCTTGTGGCCTGGATCCTGACCGGAGTTGTTTACATAGTGCTGCTCTTTGTTACGGACCAGTGGAGGCGTCTGGTACCGACCTCGTGGTCGATCATCCCCGGCGCGATTCACTCGGCGAGCATCTACTTGCATTTCCAACTTGCGCCGCCGAGCCCGGGATTGCCGTACAACCCTCTCCAGCAGCTCACCTACTTCTTGGTCGTCTTTGTGCTGGCGCCATTTCAGATCGCCACCGGCGCCGCGATGTCGCCGGCCGTGATCGGCCGCTTTCCTTGGTATGCCCGCCTCTTCGGCAGCCGCCAGACGGCCCGGACCCTTCACTTCATCGGCCTTATTGCCTTCGTCGCCTTCGTCGCGGCGCACACATTCATGGTCGTCGCTCACGGGCTGCCCCAAGAATTGGCGCGCATTGTCCTTGGCTCGGAGCAAGCCAGCCCGAGCCTTGCTTTGCTGGTCGGGGCTCTTGGTCTGATCGTGTTGGTGGGTCTGAACGCGGTCGTCACAGTGCTGGGTAGGCGCAATCCCAGAACTGCACAGGCTCTATTCGGTCAGCTCCTGGATCCACTCCAGGTCGCGATCTCCCATCACCTTCAGTCCCGGCAGCACTACAGGAACTCGGACATCAGCTCCTATTTCTGGGTCAACGGCTATCCCCCGCCAAGTGACGAATACAAGCAGTTCGCCCTGCGCGGTTTTTCGGATTGGACTGTGCACGTCGGCGGAAAGATCGAACAGGAACTTCGCCTGAATCTTGACGATCTGCGGCGGATGCCCAAACGGTCACAGATCACCAAGCACAACTGCATTCAGGGTTGGACCGGCGTCGCCCAATGGTCGGGAGTGCGGCTGGCCGATTTCATCGAGCATTGCCGTCCGCTCGCCGACGCGCGCTATCTGATCTTTTACGCCTACGACGACAAGGCGCTCACCCAGCTCGGAGCCGAGGGTCTTTATTACGAGAGCCTTGACCTCAGACTCGCTCGAGAACCGCAAACCCTATTGGCTTACGAGTTCAACGGGGTGCCACTCCCGGTCGAGCATGGCGCACCACTTCGACTGCGGGTCGAGTCACAGCTCGGTTTCAAGATGGTCAAGTGGATACGCGCAATCTCATTCGAGCATGACTACCGACATATCGGGCTGGGCTACGGCGGATGGCGCGAGGACCATGCCTTTTATGGGCGAGTCGTGGGCATCTAGAGCTTTGCGAATCGCCCAGGTCGCCCCACTGTTCGTCCGCATCCCGCCCAAGGGATACGGAGGCACCGAACGGGTCATCGATGCCCTCACCGCGGAGCTCGTCAGGCGTGGACACCGGGTGACGCTGTTCGCGGCTGGTACTTCCAACACCTCCGCGCGCCTCCACCCGGTATGCGAGCGCCCACTGTGGGAGATGGAATTGGTCGATCCGCTCGCGGTTCGAGCGTTGCAGGTGGAGGAGGTGGTCCGGCTCTCCGGCGACTTCGACGTCATCCATTCCCACATCGATTATCTGCTGTGGTTGGCGCCTCGGCGAATTCGAGCGCCGATCATCACCACGTTGCATGGACGCCTGGACCTGCCGGAACTCGAGCCGCTGCTACGTCTAAACCGCGACCAGCCTTTGGTCTCGATCAGCGATGCCCAGCGCCGACGAGTCGAACATCTGGGCCTAAACTGGGCTGCCACCGTTCATCACGGCCTCGACTTGGGGGGAACCTACCAACTCGGCTCCGGAGCGGGTGGCTACCTGCTCTTTCTGGGACGGGTATCGCCCGAGAAGGATCCTGTCGCTGCGATCCAGATTGCGATCCGAGCAGGACTGCCGTTGAAGCTGGCGGCCAGGGTCGACCCCGACGATTCCGATACTTTCGCACGCAAGTCGAGCCCTGGCTCGACCATCCGCTCATCGATTGGGTGGGCGAGGTTGGGGATCGGCACAAGAATGAACTCCTGGGTGATGCGCTTGCTCTTCTCATGCCGCTGGCATGGGATGAGCCCTTCGGCCTGGTCTTCATCCAGGCTCTGGCGACCGGAACTCCGATCATCTCTCGGCCCCGCGGGTCGGTCCCGGAATTGATCCGTCACGGCGAGCACGGCTTTCTCTGCCTCAGCGACGACGGGTTGGTCGATGCGTGCCGAATGGCCGGCACGATCGACCGTGTTCGGTGTCGGGAATGGGCACTGACTGGCTTCTCTGTGGAGCGAATGGTGGACGGATACGAAAGCGTCTACGCACGTCTCACCAAACACCAGGTCAATCAATTGCAACTGGTCGACACCGGCTCGGACGAAGCCGCTGGCAGTTCAGCACTTTGATCGGACACGCCATGGAGGAACAACCGGGTTCCGCTAACATTGCCCACTCCCTCCAGACACTGACGACGAAATCCGGAACGTTGTTTGCCCTCTGTGCGCCGAATGGCGACATCGACACAAGCATCAACAACGCTCACGGTGTGTACTTTCACGACGTCCGGTTTCTTGATCGAGCCAGGTTGCGGGTCAACGGCAAGCTGCTCTCCGTTCTCCTCGCCAACGCGGACAGATCCGACAGATCGATCTCTGAACTGACCAATCCATTGCTTCAGCTTGCTTCGGGAGCGCTGCCCAAGCAGCGCCTCGGCATTCGGCGCGAGCGCCGCCTCGCCCGGACTTTGACCGAAGAGGCCGTGGTCCAGAACTTTGCGCCGTCTGAGCTCGACGTCACCGTGACTTTTGAGTTTGGCGCGTCATTCGATGACATCTTCGTCATTCGAGGCGCGCCTCAGGGCTCGCGCGGACATCTCCATGAGCCCCGCTGGGATGGTGCCGTGCTCACCTTCGCCTATGACGGAGCAGACGGAAGGCAGCGCCGGCTCCAGCTCGAGTTTTCTCCTGAGCCGAGCTGCACCAGTCCAGGGACCGCGAGGTATGAACTGCGTCTGGCGCCCCACGCCAAGGCTACGATCCGTGTGATCGGTAAGCTCAGCGACGAAGGGGGCGGTTCCCTAGAAACAGGACCGACCAGACCAGGCAAAAAGTTTCTCAACCGGGTTGAGGTCGTAACGGACAACCAACTCTTCAACCTGATTCTGCGCCGCTCGTTCGACGACCTCCGGTCCCTGCTCACCCGACAGCGCGGAGACACGTTCTACGCCGCCGGCGTGCCCTGGTTCGTCGCACTATTCGGTCGTGACAGCCTGGTCACGGCGCTGGAGAGCCTGCCCTTCGACCCGAGGATCGCGGCCAACACACTCAAGCGGCTTGCCAAGTACCAGGGCAATAAATACGATCCGCTGACACTTGAAGAACCGGGCCGGATCATGCATGAGCTCCGGGTGGGAGAAATGGCGAATTTGCGCGAGGTGCCTTACATCCCCTACTACGGCACGGTTGACGCGACACCCCTGTTCGTCGTCCTGCTCGGCGAATACATCAGGTGGACAGCCGACCTACCCCTGTGGCAACAGTTGAGGGGCAACGTCATGGCTGCGCTCGACTGGATCGATCACGCCGATCACGGCCTCGGCTTCACCTCGTATGACGGCTCGACCAACATGGGTTGGAAGGACTCGCAAAATTGCATTGTCCACTCCGACGGTTCGCTTGCCGAGGCGCCGATTGCACTGGTCGAGGTGCAGGGCTACGTGTACTGGGCAAAGCGCCGTGCCGCATGGCTGTTCGATCTCGATCGGGACCGCAAGACAGCATCCAAGCTGCGCCGCGAAGCCGAAGCGCTCCGCGTCAAGTTCAACGATGAGTTCTGGCTGCGGGATAAGCGCTTCTACGCGCTGGCCCTGGAGAAGGGTGGTCGAACGGTCGAGGCGGTGAGCTCAAATCCTGGCCAGGCGCTGCTCAGTGGAATCGTCAGCCGCCGGCATGTCCGAGACGTGGCCCGCACACTCATGAGTCATGCGGTCTTCAGCGGCTGGGGTGTCCGAACCCTGGCCGCCAACGAAGAGGCCTATAACCCAATCGACTATCAGGTCGGATCCGTTTGGCCGCATGACAATGCGCTGATCGCAGCCGGTCTAAAGCGGACTCGACGACCTGATGAGGCAAGCCGGATTTTCACGGCGATGTTCGAGACCGCCGCGCTGTTCCCTCAGTACCGGCTTCCAGAACTCTTCGCCGGCTTTCCAAGATTTGGCTATGACGTCCCCGTGTCCTATCCGGTGGCCTGCAGTCCACAGGCATGGGCGGCGGGGGCGATGCCATACATGCTGTCCGCGATGCTCGGCCTGGAGCCTGACGGCCCGCGACAGCTGCTCACAGTGGATGAACCACAACTTCCAGAGTGGCTGTCACTGGTGACACTGCGCAACCTGCGCGTGGGTGAAGCCACGGTCGATTTGTGCTGGGAGCAAAAAGGTGGCGTGACCCGAGCCTCGGTCCTCGGCCAGAAAGGTGACTTGACCATTGAGCTGAACAATTCACTGGAGGTGCAGAAGTAATGCCTGGCGATTTGAACGGCAAGGTAGCGATTGTGACCGGGGCCGGGACCGGCATCGGTCATGCCATTGCGGCGAGGTTCGCCCGCGAAGGCGCAATGGTCTGCGTGAATTACTTCGGCCATGAGGAGCTGGCCGAGGAGCTTGCGAAGGAAATCTCAAAAGCTTCGAGGAAGTCGATCGCCGTAAAGGCTGACGTGTCGAACTCACAAGCGGTTGGCCAGATGGTCGAACGCGTACATGAGGAGCTGGGTCCCATCGACATCCTTGTCAACAATGCCGGGATCGAGAGTCCAGCGCCATTCCTCGAGATCACCGAGCAGAGCTGGGATAGCATGCTCAATGTCGACCTCAAGGGCGCATTTCTCTGCGCACAAGCCTGCGGCCGAGCAATGCGAACTCGCGGCGGATCGATCATCAACATCTCGTCGATTCATGAAGACCGGACCTTTCCTGGTTTCACACCGTACTGCGCGGCCAAGGGCGGGTTGAGGATGATGATGCGAAACGCGGCCCTGGAGTTGGCGCAGTACCGGATTCGGGTAAACAACGTCGCGCCGGGCGCGATCGCCACACCCATCAACGAACGCACGCTGCACGACCCCGCCAAGATGGCCGAGCTACACCGGCTGATTCCGCTCGGCGGGATGGGACGTCCGGAAGACGTGGCCGAGGTCGCACTGTTCCTTGCCTCTGATCGGTCTGGCTACGTGACCGGATCGACCTATTACGTGGATGGCGGCATGGTTCGTTTCGCCGAGGCCGTGTAGGCGCTGCGATGCCGGTAGGTGCTCGAGTCGTAGCCGACGGAACTCCTCCGTATGCACCTATCGCCAGCTATGCGTTGATAAGTGACTGCAACTCGATGGCCCTGATCCAGCGCAATGGTTCCATCGACTGGTGGTGTGTACCTCGCGTGGACTCGGCGAGCTGCTTCGGCCGGCTGCTCGATGCGAGGAATGGCGGCTTTTGTTCAATCACGCCCGCGGATGAGCGCCACGCGTCCTTTCGATCTTATGTCGAAGGCACCATGGTGCTCTCGACCGTGTTTTCCTCCCGCGGTGGGGAAGCCAAACTGTTGGACTGCCTGGTGATCGATACGGACGAGCCGGGAAGTCCGCGCTGTCAATTGCTCAGGGTGGTCGAGGGTCTGCGGGGGAAGGTCGATCTCGAGCTTGATCTGCAGATCCGTTTCGACTACGGCGAGGTCAAACCCTGGCTGCGCTATCACGGTCAGCGCGTCTATACGGCTCTGGGCGGCAGCAATGGCTTGCTGATCACGTCCGATGTCGAGCTCGAACGTCGCGGGCGCCATGACCTCACCCGTCGCTTCTCGGTCCGCGCCCAGGACCGTATCCGGCTCTCGATCACCTTCATGGACCCAGCTCAGCTCAACTCCACGCCTCCTGAACCAAAGGATCTTGACTCCCAGCTCGATCGCACGATCCGTTGGTGGCAGGGCTGGTCCGATCAGATCAGTTTGGAGGGTGTGTATCGGCCAGGAGTAGCTCGCTCCGCGATCGTCCTGAAAGGCCTGAGCCAATTACACAGCGGTGCGATCGTCGCCGCCGCCACGACCTCGCTTCCCGAGTCTTCGGGAGGAAGCCGGAACTGGGACTATCGCTACAGCTGGATTCGCGACTCCAGTTTCAGTGTCCGCTCATTGACCGACATCGGCTGCTACCGAGAGGCCGACGACTTCCGGAGATTCATCCAGCGCAGCGCTGCCGGCAGCGCCGAAGAGCTGCAAATCATGTACGGAGTCCAAGGTGAGCGACGACTAACCGAAATCGAATTGAAACTCGAGGGTTACCGCGGCTCTCGACCCGTTCGGATAGGAAATGCAGCGGCGTCTCAGTTGCAAATGGATGCTTATGGTGAGTTGCTGGAGCTGAGCTGGAGGTGGCACCTCTTGGGCCATTCGCCAGACGACGACTATTGGCGCTTTCTCTACGACTTGGTCGAGCTGGCGGTCGACGGGTGGCGCGATCCTGATCATGGCCTTTGGGAGATCCGCGGAGAACCGCAGCACTTCGTCCATTCAAAGGTGATGTGCTGGGTCGCCGTCGACCGCGGGCTAAAGCTCGCCGAACAATGCATGCGGAAGATACCCGAACGTCGATGGCGGCGGGCAAGGGCCGAGATTCGCAGATTTGTCGAGGACAGAGGCTATGACCGCAAGCGAAGGACGTTTGTACAAGCCATCGGCAGCTCGAATCTCGACGCTGCCTTGCTCTTACTACCGAGCGTTGGATTCGTGGACTATTGCGATCCGCGCATGGTCGGCACAGTGGCCGCAATCCAGGCCGGTCTAGAGGTTGACGGATTGGTTCAACGCTATCGAACCAGCGAAACTGCTGACGGCGTTGGGGGGAGAGAGGGTTCATTTCTCGCCTGCACCTTCTGGCTTGCCGAGTGCCTTGCCCGTCAGGGCCGGCTCGACGAGGCCCGAATCGCTTTTGATCGCGTCCTCGCAACCAGCAATGACCTCGGTCTGTTCGCTGAGGAATACGACAGCCGTGCCGACGAGATGCTCGGCAATTTTCCTCAAGCTCTAACGCACCTGTCGCACATAGCCGCGGCAGTCGCGCTCACGGGTCTGCAGATGGCATCATCCGAAAGCAACATCGCGCACCGCGAATCAGAATCGACGAGTAGCTAGCCGCAGGTTTCAACCGCCGGTCGCCGGCATCGCTGGCCAGATGCGACCCAGGTCCAATCAAACGGGGCACCACGTCGCACCCGGTGATTATGTAGACTAATTAGTATGCCTAACTACTCTCCGGCCAGCACTCCCACCGCAATTGAAGTCGCGGGCCGGCTGCGAGTTGCTCTGATGCGAGTCGTGCGACGCCTCAAGCGCGAAACCGACGGCGACCAGTCGGTCTCGGTGATAGCGGCCCTTGGATCCCTGAACGCGCGCGGCCCAATGACACTTGGCGAGCTAGCCGAGGCCGAGGGCGTCTCCCGACCCAGCATGACCGTGCTCGCCGGCAGCCTGTTCGATCACGATCTGATTCATCGCCAGGCAGATCCAAACGACGGCCGTTTGGTACGTGTTCAGATCGCCGAGGCGGGCAAGCGAGCCCTAGAGCAAAGCCGGACGCGACGCAACGCCTACTTGGCCAAGCAGCTCCGAAATCTGAGTGCTGAAGAGCTTGCTGTCCTGGACGAAGCCGCGACCATTCTGCTGCGGTTGGTTGAGGAAGGCCATTGATGCCGCTGGCCTCCAGCTTCGTCAGAACCTTCGCCTCCCTGAGGAACCGAAACTTCCGGATCTTCTTCACGACCCAAATCATCTCCGTGACCGGCACGTGGATGCAGTCGATCGCGCAGATGTGGTTGGTTCTGCACCTAACGGGCAGCGGCTTCGCTCTAGGCCTCACCGCGGCTCTCCAGTTCACACCATTGCTCTTCCTCGGCACGTGGGGCGGGCTGCTGGCAGATCGGGTCGACAAGAGAAAGCTGCTCATGGTGACCCAGAGCGCGGCCGGCCTGGTTGCCCTTGTTCTGGCCGGACTCACCCTGGGTGGCGTGGTCCAGCTCTGGATGGTCTATGCCCTGGCATTCGCGCTTGGCATTGTCACCGTGTTTGATAACCCGGCGCGGCAGAGCTTCGTCACCGAAATGGTCGGCAAGGAGCAGGTGATCAATGCAGTTGGCCTGAACAGCGCGGTATTCACTGGGGCGAGGGTGATCGGCCCAGCGATCGCCGGCATCCTCATCGTTGCGGTAGGGACGGGTTGGTGTTTCCTGTACAACGGATTCTCGTATTTCCCGGTCGTGCTCGGACTGCTGCTGATGCGTCCCGCCGAGCTCCATCGCGGGTCGCCGGTCGGCCGGGCCCGCGGCCAGATTCGGGCCGGGCTAAGCTACACATGGCGGCGACCAGAGCTTCGCTTCCCGCTTCTCCTGATGCTGGTCGTCGGCACGCTGGCTTTCAACTTCTCCGTGCTGATGCCGCTCATGGCCAAGTTCGTCTTCAATTCGGGGGCCTACACCTTCGGTCTTTTGATGTCGTTCATGGGGGTCGGTGCGTTTGCGGGCGCGCTGGTCTCGGCCCACCGTGCGAAGCCCACTCACCGGCTGCTCGCCATTGCCGGAGTCGCCTTCGGGATGTCGCTGATCGGCGCGGCGGTCGCACCCAATCTGGTGGTGGAACTTCTCATCCTGATCGTGCTCGGCGCGGCCATGATCACATTCCAGGCCACGGCCAATTCCCTGCTGCAGCTGAATTCTGATTCAGCCTTCCGAGGCCGTGTCATGGCGCTCTACGTCATCGTCTTCGTCGGCAGCACGCCAATTGGCGGACCGGTCGTCGGCTGGGTGGCCCAGGAATTTGGGCCGCGGGCAGGGCTCGGATTGGGCGGGCTTGCCACCATCGTCGCGTCGGCCGCCGTGCTGTGGGCATTGGGCCGGTGGCGCGTTGGCGACCGATACCGGACCCAGGTAACGACCGATGTTGGCATGGCCATCGTCCGATAGATGCTTTGCCTTGATCCAAGTTCGCGTCCCGATAAAGCAGGGTCGCGACGTCATCGCGCCCTCAGCCTGCGCACAAATTTCCCTGCGGGCGCCCGTGGAATGCAGGACGAGGACGAGGACGGCGTGTCGATGGACCTAGACTTGACGAAAATGGAGATGTCCGGCGACGGCGCGCTGACGGATAAAGAAGATCTGAGTCAACGAGAACGACATGGGCAGGGAGAGCCAGGAACTGGTGTGATGGAATGAGCGATATGCCACTTCGGGTCAAGGTCCAAGACACTGCAAGCCAAGTCGTGTACACCGACGCCGTTCTCATCAACGGCAACCCGCTGGGCTTCGTCCTGAACTTCGGCCAGTGGGCGCCCGAAGATCCCGGACTGGTTCGTGTTTACACCCGTGTCGGCATGAGCCCGAACCACCTGAAGCTGCTGGCGCAGCTTCTGGCCCAGAACGTCGCCGCATACGAGGAGAAGTTCGGCGAAATGGCCCTCACGGAGGACCGTGCCGCGCACGGGCATCACATAGGCTTCGACACCGTGCCTCCGGAGCCCCAGCCCAATTTGCCCAAGTGACCTCCGGTCACCTCGTATTGCGGTCGGCCGCCATCGATCTTCCCTGCTGATGCGCTTGCGGGGGGCGGCAACCCACGCTGGCGAACTAGGCTGCCCTCTCTCCGAGTGGTCGCGACACGTGGAGGTCCTTCCAGATGGTCAGCGACGGCGCCCGTCGGGGCTGCTATGGCGGCAATAGCCACGCCATCGCATCACAGTTGGAACTGGGTGAACTGAGCGAGGAATGACGTCACGTGGGCGTAGAGTCCCGTCGCGACGGCGACGCCGAGCGCGGCGATGACCAAGCCGCCGACTCGCGAGCTGGCCGCGCCAAATCTCCCCAGCGCTCGTGGTATCCCCGGGAACGATGCCCACAACAAGGCCAGGACCACGAACGGCAGCCCAAGCCCCAGCGCGTAGGCGGCGAGCAGGATCGCCCCTTCCTGGGCGTGCCCGGCGACGGCCGCCAGAGTCAGGGCGGCGCCGAGGAAGGGTCCGACACATGGCGTCCAGCCGATGCCAAACACGATGCCGAAAGGCAGCGCCGCGCCAAGCCCGAGGCGCCGCATCCGCGCCGGCGCGGCGGGCTGGAAGTTGCGGTCGAGCCAGGGGACTCGCACAAATCCCGCCACGATCAGCCCGAACAGGATCAGGAGCAACCCGCCCGCGACCTGGACCGCATTGCCGGCCGAGTGCACAGCGTGGCCGATTCCGCCGGCGGCGATGCCGAGCGCAACGAAGACGATGCTGAAGCCCAGGACGAACAAGACGGTGCCGATCAGAAGACGGCCGCGCGCCTTGTCGCGCCCCTCGGCATCGGCGATGTCGACCCCGGTGAGGCCCGCGGCATACGCGAGGTATGCAGGCACGAGCGGCAGCGTGCAGGGTGCCACGAAGGAGGCCAGGCCGGCCGAGAATGTGGCCACCACGGCGAAGAGGCTTGGCAACCCTCTCTATTCGAAAGTGAAGGTGTACAGCCGGAAGCCGGCCGGCACGCTGAGGTCGATCAGGTGGTTCGCGCCGCCCACTCCCGTCAGGACGTCAAACAGATCGCTGCGACCCACGGTCAGCGTGCTCGACGGGCTCAGGTCCGGCCCACGGTGCGCGGCGTCGACCGGAACCCCGTCCAGCGTGATCGTCACCGTGACCGCCTGGCGCGCGGACTCGGCCACGATGTACAGGGCCGCGGCATGGAACCTCAGCCGGACGTGCCCGCTTGTCGTCGCCTCCAGGTATTCGTGGTGGTCCGCCCAGCCGCCGACCACCTCGATGCTTCCATTGCCGGCCGGAGCACCGGAGTCCGGATACTGCGTGGAAACGCCGGCCGGTCCGTACTTCTCCTGGCCGTCCAGCGAGCCGCGGGTACTCCCCGCGTAAAGCTCAGGTGTCTGGGCGGGATCGGCCGCCGCGGGCGCCGCAGTCGGGATCGCTGCATCGATGCCGAGCAGTGATACGATCGCCCGCTCCGTCTTGTCGTACTCGCCCTCGCCGAAGTTGTAGTAGGCGACATTGCCCTGCTTGTCTATGAGGTACTCAGCCGGCCAGTACTGGTTGGACCACGCGTTCCAGGTGGCCATGTTGGGGTCGAGAGCGACAGGCCAGGTCACATCGTCGCGCTTGACGGCGGCCGCGACGTTGGAGGGCGACTTCTCGAAATCGAACTCAGGCGAGTGGACTCCGACGATGACGAGC
>JBOHUP010000261.1:0-1915 GCA_050734615.1 Candidatus Dormibacteraceae bacterium
GCTCGGCAGCTACGTCGTTTCGGGTCTCTTGGTCATCGACGGTATGGGTTTCTATCTCTTCACGGTGCTCTTCGTGATTAGCCTCGCGGCGGCCCTCCTGGGCACGCTCCCCGCCGTTGGCCTGCTCACCGCGATCCTCGCCCTCGTCATGATCGTCAACAACTACTTCGGCTTCACCGGGCTGCAGAAGTTTGCGCAATACGTTGCGGTGCCGGTGATGGTCGTGTGGGGCGTTTACGCCTTGATCAAGGCCTTCACCTCGATCTCCAGCGGCGTCCTCGACAACGTCCCCCATTCCGCCAACCCGGCTTCGATCCTGTTTGTCACCGGCGCAATGGTGGGTCTGTCGACGTGGGGCAACGAGCCCGATGTGTTTCGCTATGCCAAAGCCCGAGGCGCGTCGGCGTGGAACATCCCGACGCTCGCCATCTCCTACTTCCTTGGCGCCTTCCTGTTTCCGATCCTCGGCTACCTGATCGCGGCGACCTCCAACACGCCGGATTTCGCGCCCAGCATCCGCTACTTCGCGAACTTCACGGCGTTCGGTCTCGCGGGATTGATGATGATCGTGCTGCTCGTGAACCAGTGGGCGGTGCAGGATGGCAACCTATACATCGCCATCAACGGCGCCCAGAACCTACTGTCGTGGATCCCGGGGTGGGGTCGCCAGTACACGGTCGTCGGCCTCGGGCTGATCGCGGCCGCGCTGACTTTCATCCTGCCGAACCTGCAGCAGACTTTCAACATCGTCACCGGCATCGGCGCGATCACCGTGCCGGTGGCCAGCACGATCATGGCGATGGACGTGTTCATAGTCCCGAAACTCTTCGGACTCAAGCGGCCGCTGCATCGCGTGGCGTCGTGGTCTGAGCTCGCGCTGGCGAACTGGCCGGCGATCGCGGCTCTCGTACTCGGTACAGGAGTCGGCGCTTACACCGGCGGATTGATCCCCGGCACCTCCGGCTTTGGGACGACCTACATCGGGTTCCCCGCCCTGCAGGCGTGGGTGACTGGAGCCGTCGCCTATCTGGTCCTCGTCGCCCTGGTCGCAAGGAGCCCGCGGGCCAGGGAGATACTCGGCTACTCCCAGATGGGGGAATCCCGGGTCGCGGCGAGCGCGCGTGCCTGAAGACTTCGATCTGGTCATCCGCGCCGCCCGCGCGATCTCGAGCCAGGGCGAAGAGGTCGCCTGCACGATCGGGATCGTCGACGGGCGCATCGGCGCGATCGGGCCGGTGGATGCCGGTTTTTCCGGCCGCCGAGAGATGGTGGTCGGCAGCAACACGGTGCTGATGCCCGGCCTGGTCGATACGCACGCGCACATATCCGAGCCGGGCACGGATCTGGAGGGCTTTGAGACGGCCACGAAGTCGGCGGCTGCCGGTGGAATTACGACGCTCGTCGACATGCCGCTGGACAATGTCCCGTCCACGGTCACCGCGGTGGCGCTCGAGCAGAAACAAACCGCCGCGCGTGGCCGCATTCACGTCGATGTTGGATTTTGGGGTGGCTTGATACCAGGCCACCTCGAGGATCTCGCGCCGCTCTGGGACGCTGGGGCCCTCGGCTTCAAGTGTTTCCTGATCGATTCGGGCTCGCCCCATTTCCCCAACGTGTCCGTGGAGCTCATGGACAAGGGCCTTGGCATCGCTCGCGACCTCGGCGCCCCGCTGCTCGTTCACGCTGAAAGCGAAGATGTGTCACGCGCGATCGAGGTCTATCACGGTCGCAGCTACGCCGCCTACCTGGCATCCCGTCCACGCGAGATCGAGAACGTCGCCGTCGCGCAGGTCATCGAGGCCGCGCGGCACACTGGCGGACACGCGCACATCGTCCATCTCTCCAGCAGCGATGCGGTGCCGATGATCGCGGCCGCTCGCAGAGAAGGCGTCAAGGTGACGGCGGAGACGTGCCC
>JBOHUP010000262.1:0-2603 GCA_050734615.1 Candidatus Dormibacteraceae bacterium
GGCTCCGTTGCCGAGCGGAAAACAACATGTGAGTGGTCGAACTCTTCGAGGATTTGTGCCAACCCACGCACCGAGCGCGACAGACGATCGACTCGATATACAAGCAGAAGATCGAAGCGTTCGACGCGGGCGTCGGCGAGAGCGCGCTGCAGCTCGGGTCGCTCCAGGGTGCTGCCAGTCATCCGATCGGTGTAGCGGCGTGTGAGCTCCCATCCGTCTTGGCTAGCGATGTAAGCAGCAAGACGTGTCTCCTGCGCCTCCAGCGAGTACGGCTGGTGTTCCTCGTCGGTCGATATGCGGGTGTAGGTGGCGACTCTCATTTCGACCTCTTCTCCTTCAAGGCCTTGCCCTTCCTCGGCAGGCGCAGCGTCGCGTACCGATCGCTCCGATACTCCTCAACCCATTGCCGACTGCTGCGCCAGGTGCCATCGGCCGCTCGAATTGCCTTCAGCCGTGAACGTTGCGCGGCATTACGTAGAGCTAGAACAGACAGATCCTTTGTTGCCAAGGCGTCCAGCGGTACCAGCTTCGCAGGCCCTGCCACCGCAGGCAAGACGAAGCGACTGAGGTTGTCGAGGACCGAGCGCGCGATGATCTCGCCTAGCGGTCCTGGATCACCGCGATCGGCACGGTTCAAGGCTTCGAGGTAGCGATCTCGAAGGCGCTTCTGAATGATCGCGGGCGGGTAACCAAGGCGAACCAATAGAAGGTTCATGAGCAAACGACCGACTCGACCGTTGCCGTCAATGAAGGGGTGGATGCGTTCGAAAGTGGCATGCCGCGCAGCGACTGCCTCCGCGGTTGGTGACGAATCGCGAGGCAAGCCGGCGACGCTATCGACCCAGTCTCGAACCAGCGCTGGTACCTGCGGGTGGGCGGGTGGTTTCATCCCGTGTTTGAAGGCGTGGATGTCATGCCGCCGCCAGTTCCCAGGACTCTCGCCGTCGCTGGCGTCTGGATGCGGAGCAACGTCCCAGGCGGGAGTCATTGCCAGCCGGTGAACGTGGCGGACTTCGGTGATGGTCAGCAGCTTGCCACTCGCCCATGGACCTGAGCTCAGAGCCTGGCTGTAGACCCAGCGGGCGGCGCCCGCATAGCCGCTGACCTCCAGGTAGTCCTTGAGTTCCTTGCTGCCGACTGCCTTACCTTCGCGGAGAAGCGCCTCAACTTCTCGCAGGACTAGGGTGTTGCCCTCCAAGGCAGTTGAGCTGTGAGCCTCGTGGTACCAGATGTCGGTCCAGATCCCCTCGGCCTCGTCAGGTGAGGGCAGTCCGCCTAAGCGGGTCTTCAGTTCCTCGACCATGAAGGCGAGTCGTGAGTGCACCGCTTCCCGGGTGGGTCGGCCACGCGCAGCCGCGGAGGCTGTTCTTGCTAGGTTGCTCATGGCTAGGCTACTCAATTGTACAACTCAACCTACATAGGTTGCTATGTCGTGCTGCAACGAAATGACCAACTCAACCTGCTTTCGTAACGCGGCTTTGGTGTCATCCCTGCGCCGTTGGAAGTAGTGTCGCGAGTCGTGGATCCTGCCCACTCCGATTCGGCGCGCTTTACATAACGCGAACCAGTCATGTTCAGGGCCGAACCCCGATGAGGTCGGCGTAGGCACGTGCGGGTCTGGGGGGTGCGGCCTCTTGGGGGCCTGTGTCTGGCAATGTTTGGGCGTGGCCGACCGTTCATCGAGAGTGTGGCCGATCGGCTTGCCCAGCTTCATGGCGTTCTAGCGATCCACTTTGGCGGCTCGCGCGCCGCTGGGACCGCCACCGAAGGAGCCGATTGGGATTGCTCGATCTATTACCGCCGCTCGTTCGATGTCGGCGAAATTCGTGCACTGGGGTGGGCCGGCACGGTGTCGGAGATCGGCGGTTGGGGTCCGGTCATGAACGGCGGGGCGTGGTTGACGGTCGACAGCCAGGCGGTCGACGTCCATTACCGGGACCTCGATGAGATTGATCGCCTCCGGACAGACGCTGCGGCAGGAACTTTCTCGGTCTACCGCAGTCCTTTCTTCATCGCCGGCATCCCAAGCTACGTTCCGCTTGCCGAGCTTGCTTCCGGCATCGTTCTGAGGGGAGAGCTGCGACCCCCCGAGTTTTCAGCCCCTCTGCGCCGCAGGGGCGGCCGCATGGTGGCGCCGCGAAGCGGAGCTCGACTTGGGCTACACCGCGAATCTCAAGAGGCCGTCGCCCGTGGTTGTAACGGGCACCCTCAGCAAAGCGATTTTCGAAGCTGCTCATGCGCGACTGTGTGAGCAAGGGCGATGGGCCACCAATGAAAAGCGGGCTGTCGAGGCCGCTCGATTCGAGAAGATCGAGTCGCAGTTCCTTCATCGCCTTTCTGACGGCGAGTCACCCGAGGAGTTGGCTTACTGGGTCGCCAGAGAATTGGCACTTCGCCCGTTCCAGCCGCGCTAACCCTCCAATACTGAGGGGCCTGACCGCTGTCGCTTATCGTGGGAACGATGCCGACCGCGGCGATTGCGATCTAACCAGGCGCGTCATCGGTGATCTCCTGGTTCGCGTTTTGGAAACTACGGCCCAACGAGGTAGATTCGGATTCACTTAGGCCAAGTGACCGTTGTATTTCGCATGGAGGCAGGCCGA
>JBOHUP010000263.1:0-7189 GCA_050734615.1 Candidatus Dormibacteraceae bacterium
GCTCTCAGCAATCCTTCTCGATCTGGCCGTGGCCGTCTTCTTTGCCCTGCTCGCGAGCGACCTGCTGCGGGCAGCCAGCCGTCCGATGTCGGCTTGGATCAGCAAGGACGATCCGCACACTGCGATAGTGTTGTTCACCTGGGTCGCCGCCTGCGGTGTGCTCGGCGGTCGTCTCGCGAGCCTGTTGCCGGCCGCCCCGTATTTCTTCGGGGGGCTCGGGATCCTGGGCTGGGTCGCGGCCATCGCCATGTCCAGCGCTTTTCTCCGGAAGCAATTCAAAGACCGAGCAGCCCGCTCGGTCCGGGGCTCCTGGTTGCTCGCCGTGGTGGCGACGCAGTCAGTGTCGATACTGGCCAGTACCGACGCCGTACGGCTCGGGAGTCCTCTGGCTCTGGACCTCAGCCTGTGCCTCTGGGCTCTCGGTTTGGGCCTTTACGTCCTCCTCATCGCGCTGCTCGTCCGCCGCCTGGCGCGCGGCGAGGTCGGCCTCGATGGACTGGCGCCTGACTACTGGATCACCATGGGCGCGCTGGCGATCTCAACGGTCGCGCTGACCAGCGTGCTCCACGGAGCGACCGCACCGCCCGTGGCGCAGCTCTTGCTTGGCGCTGCCATCGCCACGTGGCTGGGCGGCGCCGCCTGGATACCTTATCTATGTGCGGCGGAGATCGCGGGCGTGAGGCGGCATGGGATCGCCATCACTTACGACCCATTGCGGTGGAGCACGGTCTTCCCGCTGGGCATGTTCAGCCTGGCAACATTCGAGGTGGCCCGGATGGTCGGCCTGCCCATCCTCGACCCAGTCGCGCAATTCTTCTTCTGGCCGGCCCTGGCGCTCGCCTTGCTCAACAGCGCTGGAGCTGTGCGCGCGATTGCGGAGGCCAACCGCCAAACTTGTTAGCACGCTCACAGCTGCCGGCGCCTGGTGCCGCGACGATGTCAAGATGGGCAGCGTGGCCACAGCAGCCACGACCGCGCCGGGGGATCGTTCCAGAGTCGCCGTGATGGAGCCGCCAAGCGGTAGATCCAGGCTTCGCGACCATCCCCTGCTGCGCGACGTGCACACGGATCGACTGGAGCGCATCCTGGATGGAATCGCGATCAAGGAGGTACCGAAGGGCAAGCTGCTCAACACGCCAGGCGTCACCCCGGGGTTGCTCTACCTGGTCATCAGCGGCCGCTTGCGCGCCTACCAGATGACGGCCGACGGCCACGAGCTGCTGCTGGAGCTCATCCCCGAGGGCGGGTTCGACGGACTGCTTTCCGTCGCCGGTCGGCGCGGCCACTTCACCGAGGCCGACACCGATTCGGTCGTGGCCTCGCTGGCTCTGCCGGTGCTCGAGCGCCTGATCGCGCTGGAGCCACGCGTGGCGAGTAACCTTTTCCAGCTCATCGTGGAGCGGCTGGAGGGCAGGGAGGAGCACCTGGAGGCAGTCGTCCTCCACGACCCCACCCAGCGGCTGGCCCGCCAGCTGCTCGCCCTCGGGCAGACGCTGGGCCGGAAGCAGGGCAACAAGGTGGCCCTCAAGCCGCGCATCACGCACCAGATGCTGGCCGACATGCTGGGGGTCCGACGCGAGACCGTCACGCTCCATCTCGGTCAGCTGACAGAGCTGCGTGCGGTGTCGGTGGAGAAGGGCAGGTTTCTGCTCGACCTCGGCATCCTCAGGAGGGTCGTCGACGACTCTGCATATGGTCGCCGCGCATCCGGAAAAGGTTTCTCCACGGACCTCTGACAGCCGGCTTTCGAAGACTGTGGTCTACGCGGTGCTTGACAAACCATGACCCGACCGCCAGCCAGAACACTGCCCCCACCAGCGCATGAGCCCCGTGATGGATCTGGGCGTCGATTTCACCGACGAGCAGCACCCGCCCGACGACAGCTGACAGGAGCCGAAGGCGGGCCGACGCCGAAGTGACGCGGGTTGGCGGTTGTCGATGCTGCCAACGTCTGCTCGGCGTGTTCGGTCTGTCTGTAAGCCCAAGCAGGACAAAGTGTCGAACGTGACCGCTGTTAGCCGACGCACAGCGCCCGCCCGGGGTGCGGCGCCCATGATCAAGCGGATGGAATCCGCAATGCTCTCGGGGTCCCGACCCTCAGCAGTTGCGCTTGCCAGACCCGAGTATGTGCTTCTCCAGCATCCGCTCCTGCTCGGAGCGCAAGAAGCGAAGCTGGCGCCCCTCCTCGCACGGATTCCGATCCAGCGGGCGCCCAAAGGAACTCAGCTGAACAATCCGGGCCTCTCGGGCGGGTTCTTGCATCTGGTCCTGCTCGGCCGCCTCAAGGCCTACCAGGTCAGTGCGGTGGGTGATGAGCTGGTGCTGGAGCTGATCGGGCCGGGGGGATTCGACGGACTGCTTCCGGCGTGCGGGTTGCAGGGTCACTTCACGGAGGCAGTGGAGGACAGCCTGCTCGCCCTGGTCACGGCCCCGACGCTCGAGCGCATGATCGCTCTCGAGCCGCGCATCGCGTCGAGGCTGTGGCGCCTAGTCGCCGGCCGGCTGGCGGCGAGGGAGGGCCAACTTCAAGCGCTGGCGCTGCAGGATCCAATGCGCCGTCTGGCCAAGCTATTGCTCTCCTTCGGCGAAGCCACGCGCTTGAGCCGAGGCTCGACAGGGACAATCCGGCGTCTGAGCCATGAGCTCCTGGGCAACATGCTCGCTATGCGAGCGATCGCGATCGGATTGCATCTGCGGCGGCTTGTCGGGCTCGGAGCCATACAGGTCGCCCACGACTCTTTTCAACTTGACCTCGAAGCACTGCAGCGGGTGGTGGACGAGGCACAGCCTCCGCCGCCACTGGGCGCCTGAATCTTTGATGACTGAGATGCGCCATCGAAGCACGTTCTGGAGCGGGATCGCGAGTCTGCTCGAGCGCTGGGGCCCTGCGCTAGGCTGTCTCGCATACACCACCGGCTTTGTCGCGCCAGCGCCCGAGTCGTCCGCGCCACCACCGAGCTTGAGCGCACAGCTGCGCGCAATCTTCGAGGTTGTGAGTGAGCAGGAGCTGCGCTGGAGAGTTGATGAACGGATCAAGAGCATCACGCGGTATCGATTCCGTCCGCCAGACAGAAGGCACTGAACCGACCTGACGAAAGGATCCCGGTGGATGTGCGCACCGTAACAGACCACTGAGCGGTGTTGATGCATGCTCGGCTCAGAGGTGAGGCGAGACCATGAGACGCCACTCCAAGGGCTGCCTGAAGGTGGACATACCCGGCCTGCAGAGCCTGTCCGAGGAACTGCTCGATACGGTCTGGTGGTGCGAGGGCCGGGCGCGGCTGATGGACCGGATCGAGGCTCGAACTCGATTTGAAGAGTTGCACAGCAGGCGATGGCAGGCGATTCCCAGCCGAACGGCGGCCGGCGAGCGCGGCCGTCCATCATCTGAAGCTCTGGCTTGGGCTTCTCTGCCTCGCCGAGCTGGCTGATCTGGTTACCACGCGCGCCGACCGCCTACGAGGCGGCATCGAGGCCAATCAGGTTTCTGCTTTCACCCTTGCCGTGGGAGGGCCGGGGCTTTACTGGGGCCTGAAGCTCAGCCTCGTGATCGCGATGGTTGCGGTCGTCTTGCTGGCTGTGCATTTCGCCCGGTCCTTCCCGGGCAAACGGGCAAGACTCGTCCAGGCGTGGATCACCCGCTCGATGCAACTCTGTGTGCTGACCCTGACTTTCGCGTCATTGGGCAATGTGGTCGTACTGGCACTTGCCAGCCAAGGCGGTCTCTAGACGTGAAGGCAAGAATCTCAATTCACCGCCGGATGCTGCGGCGCCGGTCGAGCACGGCCTGGGTGCTTGGCGGCGGGGCCGCCCGAGGTGCCGCCCAGGTCGGTTCGATATTCGCCCTGATGGAGGCCGGGCTGGCCGCTCCGTCGGCCATAATCGGCTCGAGCGTGGGCGCCCTGGATGGTGCCGTGATGGCTGCCTACCCGGACCTCGACGGCGCACACATGCTTCGCCGGTTGTGGCTCTCGCGGCCTGCACGTGACGTCTTCCACCTCCATCCCCTGGGCGCCATCATGTCTCAGCTCTCGGGAAAGCTGGGACCGCTTTCGGCAGATCCGTTGAGGAAGCTGATCGAGAAATTTGAATCAGATACAGGTTCCACCACGTTCGAAGACCTCTCGATTCCCCTGCTCGTCGTCGCCACCGACTTGGATGAGGGCCGGCGGGTCGTCTTTCACACTGGCCCGCTGGAGCCGGCCCTGCTCGCGTCGACGTCAATCCCGGGGCTGTTTCCACCGGTCAGGATTGGGGACCACGATTACTCCGACGGCGGCATCGTCGACAACGTGCCCATTGCGATCGCGGTCCGCGAGGGTTTCCATCGAATCCTGGCTATCGGCCTGATGGGCGGCGCCCAGATGCACGACCGGCCGTCGTCGTGGAATGAGGTGATCGCGCGCACCCTGCAATTGAGCCTGCATCAGCGACTGCTGAGCGACTTCGAACGGCTGCGGACCCAGGCCCGAATCGTGATCATCTGTCCAATCACGCCGGCCGAGGCAGCATGGGACATGAGCCCGGAGCACGTCAGCTCGCTGATCAAGCGCTCACACGAAGCGACCGCCAGGCTGCTTGTGCAGACCGGTCGAGCACTATTTCAACGCTCGGCAATCCACTATCTCGACCTCGAGGGCGACCAAAAGGTGGCGGCGAAAACCGTTTGGTTAGCCGACGCACTGTGATGCTGCCGGTTTTGCCCGACCATGGGGCTTGGAGGTTGAACAACATGAAATGGTTGTCTTTCGTCAATGGAGTTATCGGTATCGCGCTGATCCTGACCGCCGTGTCGGGCCTCGTCAGCCATGAGGCTGGGGTCGCCGTGGCTGTGGCCGGACTGGTGGTTCTCGTGCTGGGCGCACTGCGCTGGGTCACCGGCTTCGCGAGGTTCTCGGCGGACCGCGTCCGAGCCCAGCTACCCCACTGAGCCTCCAAGACGCGGTTAGGTTGCCCCGAGGGCGGCGCGCTGGCCGCCCTCGCTTTTTGTTTGAATCCGCCAAAAAACTACGGCATTACAAGGAAGAATGTGGATCCGCACTCCATTGCTCTCGCCGTTGCGGTGGCGGCCGTCGGATTGGCCGCCGTGGCGCTGAACTTCTACACTTCGGCGCAGGCCGAACGGCACCATCTCCACTCGTATACATCGCATCCGCATTGGCAAGCCGAGGCGGCCATCGACCTCGTCGCCGGCATCGTGATCGCGGTCGGCGCGGTGATGATCATCGCGTCATTGCTGCACTGACCTGGGTGCGGGCTCCCGGCTCGGTTCCAGTGGCGAAGACAACCCACCCGCGGCGTCGATGACAACTTTGACCCTTTCCGCGCGGTGGAGGACGCCACCAGACTCTCCGTCGAGCGATGCGCGTTGCCGAGCCCGATGAGAATGAACTCGGCGCTTGGGCTGACCTATTTCCGAAGTCGGCCCCACGTCGTCGCCGATATCCAGGCCTTGAATTAGGCGATCGTGTCGACCGGCCGGCGCAATCTGCGCAGGTACTCCCGATCGATTGAAAGGGCGACGGTCAACCCGATCAAGGCCATGAAGACGTCGTTTACGACGCGGTAAAGCAGGGCACCGGCTGCGGCCAGAGCCGGCGGCACGCCCTGGACTGCCATCATGCCCGTCATCATCCCCTCATAGGCGCCGAGCGCCCCAGGAATGACGGTCAGCCCCGACACGACCTGTCCGGTGGCGTACGTGAATGAAATTGCAGCCAGGCCCACGCCGGACACGTGCATGGCCGACATGGCGAGGCCGTATAGGGCGATCGCCAGCACAGCGCATACTCCGTCCACCAGCACGACTGGCACGATGACCCGCGGCACGACCAGCCGCCGAAAGGACGGTCCGAGGACGGCTAGCTGAGGCTGGAACCGCCGGAACAGGGGCATGGTCACCACACGGCCCGCGAGCCAGGAATAAAGCGGCGGGCACAGAAGGGCGGTGAAGATCGCCAGCTGCGGCACGAGCGCGATTGCCAATGACAGCCGGACGATCGGAGAAGTGACCGCCAGCGGCACCATGGCGAAAGTCAGGACGAAGAAATAAACGAGGTCGTCGAATATCACCGTTGCTGCGATCAAGCCGGCGTTAGCCTGCGACCCATCCTCGGGGCGGACGATAGGTACCCGCCACAGGTCACCTCCCGGCAGGACATCGAAGGCCTGGCTGATGAGGGTCACTTTGACTGCTTGCCGCAAACCGACACCTGTGCCGATACGGCGCAGCGCTATCCACCACGCCACGCCGTGGCAGAAGTAAAGCGTCAGCACGACTGGAAGCATCAGGGCTGCCGTTCTCGGCTCGGCGACGGCCACCGCCCGGGTCACCTTCGCCGGGTCCACGGCGACGATCAGCGCCGCCACACCGATGAGGCCGAGCATGACGACCCAGTGCTCGCCCAGGAGCCTTACGACGCGCTGTCTCATGGTTTGGCGGTGAGCCGCGCAGCTCCCTCCGCGCTCAGCCACACCTCCGCCGGCCACCGGACGCGAGCCCGGCCGCCCAGCCGCTCGAGCCCGGAAGGATGGTAGACGGCATCGAGCCCGGCCAGGAAATAGCGCTGCAGTGCGTGGCCCAAGTCGTGAGGCAGCTCGTTTGACTCCAAACCAAGCAATCCGCCCGCCATGCCCATCAAAGACACGCCGTGGAGGGCGACCGCAGGACCAAGTTGCCCAGAGGCTAGGCGGGACTCTATCTCGCTGAGGTCCTGCCTCAGCTCGTGCACTGCTTTCCAGGTACTGTAACCCGACACCTTGCGAAGCGCGAGCAGCGCGCGATTGTCGAAGTGCAGCTCGACGATGGAGTCGCCGGGCCGGATGACCGTACCATCGCCCAGGCGGTGCCATGGGCCTCGGTAGCGCTCGAGGCGGTATCGAAAAAGTGCACCCTCGCGTGCCGCCACTGAAGGATACCGCTTGATCATCATGTGCTCCCAACCGGCCCAGACGGCAATCAAGCCCGCAGCGCGCCCGCTGCCCGCACGGCCGAGTCGCATAACGGCCCACGGCAACTCGCGGATTGACCAGCGGCTCATTTGAATCGGGACGTTACGCCAGGATTCCGGGCGAAATGTCTTTGCCGCTCCGGCCAGCCATTACCGCTTTGGGCTCTGCAGCAGCGCCTCCGAACAGCCCCCGGCTCGGACTCCGTATGGTTCGCCGCCCCTGGCGTCTCCGCTAGTTC
>JBOHUP010000264.1:0-5885 GCA_050734615.1 Candidatus Dormibacteraceae bacterium
GTGCTGGATGGCGCCCTTCAAGATCGCCGCGCGCAGCTTGTGCTCGGAGAAGTCGGTGTTGAACAGGAGGCGGTTGTGGCGAACTTTGTGCCACTCGCCATGCTGCCTCCGTTCACGCACTCGCTCATAGAAGCCTGTGCCCGGCAGCGGATAGGCGATCGTGTAGCTGACGTAGTCGAGAGGGAGGCTGCTCGAGAAGTTGATGCTGCGGATCAGGGACTCTGTGGTCTCGCCGAGGTAACCCACCATGAAGAATCCGGCGGCCTTGATACCCGCCGCGACGCAGGCCTCCACTGCCGCGCGGGCCTGATCCGGCGTGATGCCCTTCTTCATCTCCTTCAGTACCTTCTCGTCACCCGACTCGATGCCGAAGAAGATGCGCTTGCAGCCGGCGCGCTGCATCTGCTCGAACAACGCCTGGTCGACGTGCGTGACACGGCTGAGACATTCCCACGTGAGAGGAAGACTCGCATCCTCGATCGCCTTCGCCAGCTCGAATGTGCGCTTGTAGTTGAGTGTGAACAGGTCGTCGGACATCCAGATGTGGTCGTAGCCCAGCTCGGCGATCTCGCGCATCTCGGCCACCACGGACTCCACGGGACGCGCGCTGAAGAGGTCGCCGAATACCGACTTGTGGCAGAAATCGCAGCGGAACGGGCAGCCACGAGTCGACATCAGCGGAGTTGTCGCGTCCTTCCAGTGCTTGCGCCAGTACTTGATGTACTGGTCGTTCGGGACGTCGCCGCGATAAGGCAGCGGAAGGTGGGACATGTCCTTGGTGCGCAGTTTGGCCTCGCCTCTGACGATCTCGCCGTCTCGCTTGAAGACCAGGCCGGCGATCTCTTCGAACCGCCCGTCGTCCAGGTGCTCCATGATCGAAACGATCGTTGCCTCGCCCTCGCCGACCGCGACCAGGTCAAAGTGGTCGACGAAGGTCTCGGGCTCGCCCGACGGATACGGCCCGCCAACGACCGTCAGCGCTTTGCCGCGCACCTGCGCCGCGAGAGATAGCGCCTCGTCCTGCATGGTGATCATGCAGTAGATGCCGATGACCGACGGCTTCAGCCGCTCGATCTCATCGAGGACCTCACTCCGTTCCATGAAGGTGTGGTCGATGTGACGCACCTGGTAGCCGGCCCGGCGGAGTGACGCGCTCAGGTACATCAGGCCAAGCGAGGGCATGATCCAGTGCCGGCCCTGCTTGGGGGCGCGCTGCGGATAGACGAGGACGACGTCGACGTGGTCGGGTGTTGTCATGTCGCCTCCTTGATGCTGATGCGATAGGGCACTATCGCGGAGCCGGCCGGGAAGATGTAATCCAGACCTGCCCAGTCGAACCCTGGCGCTTGCAGCTCGCGGCCGGCGTGCAAGGTGGCCCCTGTGATCGAGGGAAGCGACCACTGCACGCCCAGGTCCTTCGACTGCAGCCTTGCCCATGCGCCGGTGACCGGCACCCAGTTGCCGAAATGCGTCCCGACCAACGTCTTTTGCTTTTGGGCGGCGAAGTCGTCGAACGCGGCCGACTGCTCGTTGAGGATGCCCACCTCCGAGTATCCGGGCGCCAGAGTCAGGGGCTTGACGGTGATCGAGATTCCGGTCGCGTCGACGGCGTAAGTGACCTGGATCTCACCGCGCGAGGCGATGGGCTCGAACTGATAGCCGTGCGCCACGTCTCCGCCGATCTCATCGAGCTGGAAGGTGCGCGTCCAGATGGTCTGCGAGGCGGTGGACGCATCCTCGGTCGGGGCATTCCTCGAATAGACCCATCCGTCGGCGTAGTGGACGATCGGCACGCCAAAGCCCATGCCCTCGGCAGCCACGTCGATGCCACCACCAACCTCGAGGACGATCCCCTTGGCGAGGACTGAGGTCTTGCCGGTTCCAGGCTTGTTTTCGATGCACGCATCCACGCCCGGGACGATGGACTGGGTGTACAGCTCCGTCCCGAACCTGTAGGCGAACACGGGCTTGCCTCCAGGGACCTGGTACTGCGCCTGCTCGCCGAGCCGCGCGAATGGTTGGACCGCGTGTCCCGACGCGAGGTCGGGAAAAACTGTCGTCGCTCTGTAGTAGCTGATGCCCTCGAGGACGAGTGCGCCGACGCCACGTGAGCGCAGCCAATCAATGGCCTGGGCACGGTCGAGCGGCAGCGATTGCGAGCCGGTGATCTGCCTCGGCGCCTTGCCGCTGAAGTACGCCACGACCGGCGAGTCGGTGACCAGCATCCCAGGGCTGCCGGAGGCGGCCTTGCCGGCCGCCATCAACCCCGCGTTGTCCGCAGCGAAGCCCGCGAAAACCGGCAGGAACGCGATCGCCAGCAGGCCGGCGGCGGCGACCGCCGCGACCCGGATCACGGCCACGTGATGGTCGAGCGCGCCCGCGGCGAGAAGCGCCAGCGCGGGCAGCGCAGGGTACAGGTAGCGGTGGCTCCCGGTGTAATCGCCGGCCGCGACCAACCCGAAAACGGCCACCAGGTACACGACCGCTGGCACGTAGATGAAGCGAACGAGTGGCGTGGCGCCCTGGCGGACCACGCCGGCCAGCCCGATCATGCCGAAGACGAACAGCGGGAGGGCCGCCAGCCCGTACGTGCCGGCGAGCTCGAGCAGGCGCGCGGGCGCGCTCACGGGCAGGCTGCCGCGGCCGGTGGCGGAGAACACCTCCAGCGAGCCGCGGGCTATGGAGTGGCTCGCGGGCGCGAAGGCGAGCTGCATGAAGATGAGCACGCCGACGGCGGGCACCGCCCACGCGATGGCTGGGAGCCGGGCCCGTACCGGCCCGCGCGTCCTCACCATCTCGAGCAAGGCGAAGGTTGCGATGGCGCCGATCCAGATCCAGGCCTTGGTCGAGGTCACACAGGCCGCCGCCGCCAGCGCCGCCGCGATCTTCATCCTGCCCCTCGCCGCAGCGAGCGCGGCGCCGGTCAGGAGCGAGGTCAGGAGTGGCTCCACCACGGCCGAACCTGAGGTGAACAGGAAGACCGGGTTCAGGAGCAGGAGGACGGCGGCCATCCGGCCCTGGCGGACGCTCGGGGCAAGCGCGTAGACGAAGGCGACAGTGGAAAGGCCGAGCAGCGCGCTCATCGCCTTCAGCGCGCCGAGCTGCGACAGGCCGACGATCCGGAGCACGGCCGCTGCCAGGACGTGATAGCCGGGCAGCCAGGTGTCCTCCATGCCGAAGATCGTGTCGTGCAAATGGCCTGTGGCCGCGAGGTTGGCGGCGATCAGCCAGTGGCCATATCCGTCCTCAAACGGCTCCGGCATCTGGGCCGCGACAAGCAGCAGGACCGCACCGAGTACGGCCAGCGCGAGCACGGGCCCGACGGCTTGTAGGCGCGTCATCGCCTGCCGTCCGAGTCGGCGCAGCGTGAGCACTTGGAACAGGTCGGCTGCGCTCAGGGCGGCGACCGTCAGAAACCCGGCGGCAAACATTCCCGAGTAGATGGCCACGAGCTGCTGGCCCATAGCAGAGGCGACGGGCACCATGGCGAGGGCGGCTAGGCCAAAGGCCGTCTCGACCAGCGCTCGTGGATCGCCGACTCGCACATACGCCTGGTCGCGCCACTCTTGACCGCGACCGACGATGTGGTACTTGGGCGTCCGTTCGAACACGCCACCGCTTCGAGTGGCACGTACGAGCGAGACCAGCGCGTTGAACGACATGCCTGCGCCGACGGCCTGGCACAGCAAGGACGGAAGGCCCGACCACCAGCGGCGGCCGCGCCGAGTCTGCGCGACCATGAAGCCGATCCACGGCGAGATGCCGACGAATATCGCGACCGCAGAAGCATCTGTCAGGTACCAGGGAAGCCGGACGCCGTGCTGGCCGAAAGCCACGAGCAGGACGGGATAGCACGCGAGCTGGACGAGCATCACGGGGCCCACGCCATAGGCGAGAAGGTGCGCCAGGGCCTGGAGCTTCGCCGCTGGGCGGTGGCGGCTTCGCAGCACCGGCCAGAGAAGCAAGAAGGCGGACTGGAAGCTCCCCGTCGCCCAGCGTGATTGCTGCCGTCGATAGGCGTCGATCGACACCGGCAGCTCTTCCGGGACGACCAGGTCCTCCACGTACGCCGCTTTCCATCCGCGCAGCTGTGCGCGGTAGCTCAGATCGAGGTCTTCGGTCAGAGTGGCCGCGCTCCAGCCGCCCGCGTCGACGATCGCGGCGCGCCGCCAGACACCCGCCGTGCCGGTGAAGTTGGTGAAGTAGCCGCTCGAGGACCTCACCGCCTGCTCGACGAGGAAATGGAAGTCGATGGCCAGCGCCTGCAGCCGAGTGAACCACGAGTAGCCTTCATCGAGGTGGCCCCATCGAGCCTGGGCGAATCCCACCCCTGGATCGTCGAAGACGCCCATGATCCGGCGGAGGAAGTCGGCCGGGGGCACGAAGTCGGCGTCGAAGATGGCGATGAATGGCGCATCCGTGACAGTCAAGCCGTTGGCGAGCGCACCGGCTTTGAAACCGGCGCGCGAACCGCGCCGGACGACTGTGACCTGGATCCCGCGGCTGGTCCAATGGGCGGCGCGACGGTCGACGATGCCGGCCGTCTCATCGTCGGAGTCATCGAGGACATGGACCCTCAAACGTTCCGCCGGCCACTCCAGCGACGACACCGCGTCGATCACCCGCTCGGCGACGTAGCGCTCGTTGTAGATCGGTATCTGCACGGTGACCTCCGGCTCTTCGCCACGGGGCATCGCGCGCCTTGTCACCGGCCGAAGCCTGGTTGCACGCCAGGTGAGGAAGAGGATGTTCATGCCGAACAGAAACAGCAGCGCGCTGCAGGCGATCACCGCGCCGACTGCAGCGAAGATCAATCGGGACCTGTGCCGTCGAACAGAGCGTAAGGCCGCATCGTCGACCTCACGTATGCGACGCGGGCAAGTGCCTGCGGCCTGTCTCGGCGCGTCCACTGCATGTAGCGCCATGCGGTCTCGCCGAGCACCCGAGCCGCTCTGTCGAGAGATTTTGGAAAAAGCGCACCGGGAGCGCGCCGCCCCGGCTGTTCGATCAGCAGCGGCGCCGGCTTGGTGGCCAGCTGCGGAAAGTGGTTCAGCAGAGGCGGATTCGCGTCGATCACCTCGCCCAGGGCGTCCAGCCCGAAGACCGGCTGGGCGACCAACAGCTCGAAGGCCATGTTCTCGTCTTGCCTGGCCAGCGGAAGGCACTGCGAGCGCTCGAGGATGAGGTTGGCCGTCATCAGGCGGGGCGCCAGCGGCCGGCGGGTCATGTCGTCGACCGGTTTGCCCCGGTGCCGCAGCGCATGCAGCAGGCCGAGCGTGTTGACGGCCACGTACGCGAGATGTCGATGTCCATCATCGACTATGAGGTTGAGGTCGACGTCGTCTGATGCGCGGAAGCCGCCGCTGGCGAGGGAGCCAGCGATCGAGACGCTGCGGATGAAAGGCGCGAGCGCGACCAGTCTGCGGATGAACGCTATGGTCATCTCCAGGTACGGGGCCGCCTCCGTGGCGTGACCGAGGGCGCGCGTATTGATGTCGCCCGCGCGATCCAGGTCGGAGCGATCGACCACCAGGTTGCCGGACACCGCCAGTCCCTCGCCGGCCGCCACGGCCCAGCCCACGCTGGCCTCCGAAAGCGGGCCGCCGAGGCAGAGCTCCCCGAGACGGCGAGGAGTCAACGCGTAGCCGCGCCGGCTCAGCAGCGCGACCGTCTGCCGGACCCGCTCCGTCTCGGTGGTCGAGGCAGCCGGCGAGTACCGAAGGACCATCGTTCGGGATACGGGTCCAGGTTACGTCCAATACCTGGATGCGCGATCATCGACTGAGTGCAGGACGCCCAACAGGGAGGACGCCAGATGACCGCCGACGGACACTTCGAAGTTCCCAAGCCGAGCAACGAGCCGGTCCGGCAGTACGCCCCCGGGG
>JBOHUP010000265.1:0-6170 GCA_050734615.1 Candidatus Dormibacteraceae bacterium
ATCCGCAGGTATGGCGAGCTGCTCGATTCCGATCCGCGCCGCCTTGAAGTGATCGAGTCCCGCCTCTCCGTGCTCGACGCGATCAAACGCAAGTACGGCGGCTCGATCGAATCGGCGATCCAGGAGCGCGATCGGCTCGAGCTGCAGGTCGGCGCCACGCAGGACCTGGATGCCGCATTCGCCGCGGCCGAGGCGGCCCGGGACAAGTCGCGGCGGAGCCTCCAGGCGGCCGCCGACCGTTTGACCGAGGCACGCGCCGCCGCTGCGCGCCGCATGCAGGCGGCGGTGGCGGTGGAGCTCGAGGGCTTGAGGCTCGAAGGAGCGCGGTTCGAGGTCGAGCTCCAGCCGCAACCTTTCGTCGGGCCCGCAGGCGCCGAAATCGCGGAGATGATGTTTTCGGCCAATCCGGGTGAGCCGATCGCGCCGCTGGCGCGCGTCGCGTCGGGAGGGGAGCTGGCCAGGGTCATGCTGGCGATCAAGACCGTCGGCGCGGATGCGGACCGCCTACCCACCCTGGTGTTCGATGAGGTGGATGCGGGCATCGGCGGGGAGGCCGCGATCCAGGTCGGTCTGCGCCTGAAAGCGCTCGGTTCGCGGCACCAGGTCCTGGTCGTGACCCACCTGGCTCAAATCGCTTCCTTTGCCGATCATCACCTCGTGGTCGAGAAGACGGCCGGCGTCGACGGGCGCAACGTGGTCAGCGTCCGTGAGCTCACGAACGACGACCAGCGCGCCCATGAGCTGGCACGAATGATGAGCGGCGGCATGACGCCCAAAGCAGTCGCCCGCGCCCATGAGCTGCTGGAAGAGGCCCGGCGAGGCTGATGGCCCGCTCACGTGTCTTCACCGGCCCGGACGACCACCGCATCAAGCGAGCGTTGTGCATCGTGGCCAACCCCGACGACATCGAGTTCTACTGTGCGGGCACGGTCCTGATGATGGCCGCCCACTGCGCGGCCGTCGATTTCGTGCTCGCCACCTCGGGTGACAAAGGGGCGCGCGACACGACCAGGTCACGCGAGAAGGTGGCCAGGCTGCGCGAGCGCGAGCAGGAGATGGCCGCGGACGTGCTCGGAGCCAAGCGCGTCAGCTTCCTGCGCCATCCGGATGCCGAGCTGGTTGAAAACCTGGAGCTGCGCGAGCAGTTCGTGCGGGCGATCCGGCTGACCAAACCTGACGTGCTCCTCACGTTCGATCCCAACGTGCCATATCGTTTTCATCCCGACCATCGCGTCGTCGGGCGTGTGGCGCTTGACGCGGCCTGGCCCAGCGCGCGCGACCCGCTCACGTTCCCGAAAGCTGGAGAGCCACACGAGACGGCGGAGGCATGGTGCTTCGGCGGTCAGCAGCCCGACCTGGAGGTGGATGTCGGCGAGGTCATCGGCAAGAAGATCGAGGCGCGGCTGGCTCACGGCAGCCAGACCCCGAATCCGGCCACGCTGATGCGTCGCTGGCGGGCGATGGCCAGAGTGGAGAAATTCCACCGAGTGAACCTGAGGTAGCCTTAGGCCTCGTGGAATCGCCGGTCGCCGGCCCAACCGGCCGACTCGACGTGAAGACCCCTGTTTTTGAAGGTCCCCTGGAGCTTCTGCTCGCGCTCATCGAGCGTGAAGAGCTGGACATCTTCCAGGTCTCGCTGGCCAACGTGACCGACGCGTACCTTGCCGAGATCGCCTCGCGTGAGATCGCCGATCCGCAGGAGATGGCCGAGTTCCTCTGGATGGCGGCGCGCCTGTTGCTCCTGAAGTCAATCAAGCTGCTGCCAGGTGAGCCGCCGAGCGACGAGGAAACCGACCTGCTGGGTTGGGAAGAGGAGGTGAGGCAGCGGCTCGAGGAGTATCGCGTCTACAAGGAGATCGCCGGCGAGCTCATGGAGCGCGCGCAGCGGGAGACTTTCGCATTCCCGCCGCCGGCGAGACCCATCGAAGCCGGCGGTCAAGAGGAGCCGCTCGAGGTCGGTCTTTTGGTGGTGGCCTTCAACAGCGTGCTCGCGCGCATCCCGCCGCGCCCTCTGGTCGTCACCGGCCGCACGTGGACCATGCAGGAAAAGATCGCGCTCATCACCGGGCGCGTGCGCAAAGGCCCCATCGAGCTCGTCGAGCTCATCCTCGAGTCGGAGGACCGTTTGGAGGCCGTCATCACGTTTGTCGCAGTCCTGGAGCTCTTGCGGCGTTCCGTGATCAGAGTGCGGCAGAAAGAAAGGTTCGGACCGATCCATGTCGAGATGAGAGAAGCCGCAGGTGAGTGAGGTCTCCTCCGCGGTCGAGGCGATTCTGTTCAGCTCGAACCGGCCCCTGAAGCTGCGAGAGCTGCAGCAAGCGACCGACATCGACCGCACCGGGATGGAGCAGGCACTCGAGGAGCTTCGGCAGAGCCTCGAGGGTCGCGGGGTGATGTTGATGCGTCATCACGACGAGATACACCTCGCCACGCGTCCGGAATTCGCGGGCCAGGTGCGGCGCGCGCTCCGGCCGGAGGTGTCCGGGAAGCTGTCTGCCGCCGCATACGAGACGCTCGCGATCGTCGCCTATCAGCAACCCGTGGCACGTTCGAAAATCGAAGAGGTCCGCGGTGTCAATTGCGAAAGCGTGCTCACCAACCTCGAGCTGCGTGACCTCATCACGGAGGTCGGCCGTGGCGCCGGGCCGGGCCAGCCGAAGTTGTACGGCACCACCATGCGATTCCTGATGGTGATGGGCCTCGAGTCGCTCGATCACCTGCCCTCGCCCCGGCTCGAAGGCATGGTGGCCGAAAATCGGTGACCGCGGCTCGGCTGAAGAGAGGCTGAACCGCTTTCTGGCGCGCGCGGGCGTGGCGAGCCGGCGCGCGGCGGACGCGCTGATCGCGTCCGGGAGCGTCCGGGTCAACGGCCGGCAGCCGCCTCCATCCGGAATGATGGTCGACCCGGGCCGCGATGTCGTCACCGTCGACGGCCGCGCGGTCAAGCCGGTGACCCGACATCGATACCTGATGTTGAACAAGCCGCTCGGAGCGATCACCACGGCGAGCGACGAGGCCTCGCGTACGACGGTGCTCGACGTGGTCGGCGAAGAGGGACAACTCGGCCACCGGTTATTCCCGGTGGGGCGTCTCGACGCGGATTCCACCGGCCTGCTTCTGCTCACGGACGACGGCGACCTCTCCTTCCGGCTGACGCACCCGCGTTACAAGGTGACCAAGGAATACAGCGTCGTGGTGGCCGGTGCGCCGACCACCAGCGACCTCGAAGCGCTGCGCGCCGGCGTCAGGCTCGACGATGGCATGACCGCGCCTGCCGAGGTGGAGCTGGTCCGCGTCACCCCCGGCAGCCGGGATTCAGGGCACGCCGAGCTGCGTCTCGTGATCCGCGAAGGGCGCCAGCGGCAGGTCCGGCGCATGCTGCTGGCGGTCGGCCATCGCGTCGAGGCCCTGACCCGTACCTCGTTCGGACCGCTCAGGTTGGGGCGTCTCAAAACGGGCGGATGGCGCGTGCTGAGCGCACTCGAGGTCGAGGCCCTGCAGCGGGCCGTCGGGCTCGAAGGCCGATGATCGTCGCGATCGACGGCGGGGTCGCTTCGGGCAAGTCGGCGGTCGGGCGGCGGGTGGCCGAGAAGCTCGGACTGCCCTTCGTCGACAGTGGCCTCATGTACCGCGCCATCACACGCCTGGCGGCGGAGCGGGGACTTGACCCCCACGACGCCGACGCGGTGACGGGGCTCGCGGAATCGTCCGACGTGCGGGTCGACGGTGAGCAGGTGTCGGTCAACGGCGTCGACCTCTCAGACGGCATCTACGACGCCGACTACGCCGACGCCCTGCCCCTCATCTCCGCGATGCCCGGCGTGCGCCACGCCCTGGTGGCCCAGCAACGGCAGTTGGGCGATCTGGGCGTGGTGATGGCAGGGCGGGACATCGGCACGGTGGTCTTTCCGAACGCTGACTTCAAGTTCTTCCTGGTGGCAAGCCTGGAAGAGAAAGTGCGACGCCGGGCGGCGCAGTACGAGCGCCGGGGCGAGCGCGTGGACGGCGAGGCGATGCGCAAAGAGGTCGAGGCCCGGGACCGCGTCGACATGGAGCGGCCGGTGGCGCCACTGCGGCCGGCTGATGACGCGGTCATCATCGACACCGACCGTCTCGACGTCGATCAGGTTGTCGACCGCGTCCTCGATGAGGTTCGCGGGCGGTCGAAGGAATGACGTACGCGCTGCTTCGCGGGCTCATGCGAACGCTGGTGGACGTCTACCTGGTCGGGCTATTCCATGTGACGGGAGCGGAGAACGTGCCACGGCATGGAGCGGTGATCGTGTGCCCGAACCATCCGGGAACACTCGATCCGCCCCTGGTTCCGGCTTTCGTCCCGCGCGGGGATTCATGGAGCATGGCGAAGTCCGAGTACTTCCAGAAGGCGCTCGCGCGCGTGCTGTTCTCGCAATACCACGCCTTCCCGGTGATCCGTCATTCGGCGGACCGCACTGCACTGCGCCGCTCGTTCGAGCTCCTCAAAGAGGGCCACGTCCTGGTCATCTATCCCGAGGGCACGCGCACCGACAGCGGCGTCCTCGGCCCGCCTGAACCGGGCGCCGGCTTCATCGCGCAGAAGTCCGCCTGCTTGGTGCTGCCGGTGGCTTTGACCGGGACTCGAGAATGCCTGCCCAAAGGTGCCCGCTGGCCGCGCCGCGTGCCGGTCACCCTCACCTTCGGCAAGCCTTTCGTGGTCAGGCAGCGCCGTCCTGGCGGCGAGCGCATCGCGCACGAGGAAGCGTCAGACGCCATCATGCTGGCGATCGCGGAGCTTCTGCCACCGGACCGGCGAGGAGCGTTCAGCGACCTGGCATCCCTGCGAGCCCGTCTCGCGGGAGTGACGCAGCCGGCCCCGTAGCCTCCGCTAGCCGATCGCCGGTCTGGCCCAGTCGTCCTCGGTGAGGCTGCCTAGAGCGGGGTTGAAGCACGCGTCGAAGGCCTCTTTCAGCGTTTGCGGCGTGAGCCGTGGCGGCTCCTGGCGGTAGTTGGCAAGATCCACGAGCCTGGCGATGAGAGCGCGGGGGTGTGATCCGCGCAGAGGCTTTTTGCCGTAGAGGTTGTTGAGCAGATAGCCGATCGCCTTCTCGTCGAACTGCACGCCCTGGCGATCGCACTCGTAGCGCAGAATGCGGCCAAACGCCTCAGGCGAAGGGTTGCCGACGCCGATCTTGTAAGCCATGCGGCGCAGGAAGGCCTCATCGACCAGCTCGGTGGGTGAGAGGTTGGTCGAGAACACGACCTGGCACAGGAAGGGCAGCTCGATCTTTCGACCCGAGGCGGAGAGGTCGAGATAGTCGACCTTCTTCTCCATGGGGACGATGAACCGGTTGAGGAGGCGCATCGGCGGCACCTCCTGCCGGCCGAAGTCGTCGATCACGAACACACCGGCGTTGGCTTTCCACTGGAGCGGCGCCTCGTAGTACCGGTTGGAGGGGTCGTAGGTCAGGTCGAGCTGCTGGAGCTTGAGCTCCCCGCCCGCCACGACCACCGGCCGCTCGACCTTGACCAGACGGCGGTCAATGGGCTGCTCGCCTTCGGCAATCTTGTGGTAGACGGGGTCGATCACACGGATGACCTCGTCTCCAACCGCGACCGCGTGGGGGATCTCGATCGGCGCACCCATCAGCAGGGCCATTCGCTCGGTGATGGTGCTCTTGCCGTTGCCGGGCGCTCCGAAGATGAAGAGCGAAGCGCGTGAGACCATGGCGCCGCCGATCTGGTCGATCACGTGCTGCTCGAGCTCAAGGGTGCCAAGGGCCTTCTTGAGCAGGGCGTCGTTGACGTTCGCCTTGCCGGTCACCTGCGAGCGCACCAGCCCGAGGTAGTCCTCGAAGTTGACCGGGCAGGGGCCGAGGTAACGGGTTTGGACGGACGACATCTCCGCGGCGCGCTGCCGCCCGGCGCCGGAGATCGCGTAGTTCATCTTGACCGGGTAGGGCCGGCCTTCCAGACCCGCGTCGCTGGACACGCCGCGCGTATCCATGAGCTGGTTCTTCTCGAATTCCTCGATCAGCGGCTCGAATGTCTCGAAAGGAAGCCCGAGCCGCTGCTCGAGGCCGGCACCCGTCAGCTGGTCCGCGAAGGCCAGGGTGCGGAGAAGCAAGCTCGCGACCAGGTCACGCCGGACGTGGAGATCCTCCAGCCGCTTGGGTGCTTCGATCGCCCCGGTT
>JBOHUP010000266.1:0-3474 GCA_050734615.1 Candidatus Dormibacteraceae bacterium
CCGCTTAACCTAGTGACCCAACCGCACGACTGGATTTACACCAGCTCACGCGACATGACCCCGAGAGCAAGCGGAATCGCTTCGTCTCGAGTCATGTTTCTGCCGGCGCCAGGATCCGTTCCTGACCGATTAGTGGCGCGGCACTGCTTAGTATGGTCGTGCGATGGGCAAGGTCATCTGTCACCAATCCATGGCCCTCGACGGCTTCAGCGCCGGCGCGAATCAGAGCCTCGACAACCCCATCGGCGATGGCGGAATGAGCCTTCACGAGTGGATGTTCGACACGGCCGCGTTCCGGCGCATGCAGGGTCTCGAGGGCGGCCCGGAGAGTGCGGACTCGGCGATCGTGGCGGAGCTGTCGGCGAATTCAAACGTGGGCGCCTACGTGATGGGCCGCAACATGTTCGCGGCCGGTCGTGGCGAGTGGGACGAGTCGTGGAAGGGATGGTGGGGCGAAAACCCTCCGTACCATGCGCCGACCTTCGTGCTGACGCACTATCCACGCAACCCCGTGCCGATGCGGGGCGGCACGACCTTCTACTTCGTCACGGACGGAATCGAATCAGCTATGCGACAGGCGCGTGAAGCGGCCGGCGCGAGAGATGTGCAGATCGCCGGCGGTGCGTCGACGATCAATCAATCTCTGCGGGCCGGCCTCCTCGACGAGCTCTTCCTCCACATCGCGCCCATCGTCCTTGGCAGTGGCGAGCGGCTGTTCCAAGACGTGGGCGACCTTCACCTCACGCCTGTGGAGGTGATCGCATCTGCGCGGGTGACGCATATCCGGTACCGGATCGACCGCTAGTCGCTGCCGCGGCCAGGTAAGCGCCGAACGCCGGCTCGGCCGCGGTCGCCCCGAGCCGTGCGAGATGCTTGGCAGCGTAATCCCCGAACGTGAAGTCGAGCTCTGATATCCCGATCTGAAGCACGCCCCAAATCGCCTCGCGAAAGTCGGACATGAATCGCATCAACCGCGGCGCGCAAGGTCGCGCCAGCCTGAAGCATCGCCATCACCTGCTCGCTAGCCTTAGGCATCAGGACACGATTGGCCGACTACCCGATCCTTGAGTACGACCCCGACCCGGTTGGGATCATCGACCCCACGATGGTTCCGCGCCGCGATGTTCCCGAGTGCGCTGTCGTTTGCTTCTTCAACGAGGTGGTCACGAAGCTCTCGGCCGACGCTCGCGAGTGTTTCAAGCTGCGGGCCGAGCACGGTACTCACGTCGTGTACGAACTGGAGCATGAGGGCAAGCGGCTGGCCTTCTTCCAGCCCGGAGTCGGCGCACCACTGGCGGCCGCGTTTCTCGAGCAGGCGATCGCGCGTGGCTGCCGCCGCTTCGCAGTTTGTGGCGGGGCGGGCGCCTTGCTGCCCGAGCTTGTGCTGGGCCACGTCGTGGTTCCCACCGCAGCCGTCCGCGACGAGGGCACCTCATACCACTACCTGCCGCCATCACGTGAGGTCGAGGCGGATCCAGCAGCCGTGCACACAGTGACGAGCCTGCTGGCTGAACGCGACGTGCCCTTTGTCACGGGCAAGACCTGGACCACGGATGGGGTCTACCGCGAGACTCGCACCCGCACCGCCAGGCGTCGAGATCAAGGTTGTGTCGTGGTCGAGATGGAGGCTGCGGCGCTCTTCTCCGTAGCGCGGTTCCGCAAGGTGGCGCTTGTCTACCTGCTCTATGCCGGCGATTCGCTGGCCGGCGAAGCATGGGACCGCCGTGACTGGCGGCGTCACGGCGGCCGCGAAGCTCTCTTCTGGCTCGCCGCCGCCGCCAGCTTCCGCCTCTGATTCAGCGCGATCGCGAGTGTGGAGACGGCCTTTCCGGCGCGGGTCGACCGCTTGCTCGGCGGTCACCATGCCGAAAGCGCCAGGACGCTGGCTCCGGTTACTGTCAACGCAATTTCATCGTGCCTACGTCCGTGGCCTGGTAGAGCCGCCAGGTGCCAGGAATCTGCGCCCGGGCTCTGCCCGTCGCCGTCCGTTACGAAGCCCAGATTCCACCCTTACGATCTGGACGTCCGTCGCCGATCTCAGCTTCGATTGAGATGGACACCTTCGACAATGAGCGCCTTCAAGGCGGATTCTTTGATCGCGTCACCCTCGTGGAAGTCGATGGCACGAACCGTCTTGCTGTCCAGACGCGTGTTGAAGAGCCCTTTCGGGTCCCGCAGTTGGGCACCCATCGGAAACGTCAACCTCACGGCGTTTTTGAGGGCCTCGCCGAGGCAGACGATTCCGTCGTGGGACCACACCGGGACGCCCTCAGGTCGGGAGGGCTTCTTCCACTTCACCTCTTCGACCACGCCTGGGTCGGCAGCCTTGATCAGAGTCCGCAGTTGGGCCAGCGTCTCACCCCGCCAGCCGGCGGTTTTTTTGATGATGGCGGCTATCTGCTGCGAGGCGGTCGCGTCTCTCATGCCGATGCCTTGCCGCGACCACTCAACATCCATCGAACCGAGGGGCTGATCTCCTTGTCCTTGCGGTGGATGCAGCCAAGCCAGCAGCAGGGTCGTCGCTTCCCCTCCAAGAGCTCGGTGCGCAGTCTCTCGATGTGCTGATTCCTCGTTTCGGCCCGCTTTGGCCAAAGCACCCAACAGATCCACTCATTGCGGGCAAGAGGGGTGAGGTCTTCCCAAATCGCCAGAACTTTTGGGTTGGCAATCAGGACACGTCTCAGATCGGCCGGCACCGCATGTGCCACTCCTTCGGAGACGGTCTTGGCGCTCATCGATCGTCCATCGTAGCCTCGATGCGGTCGAATGCGGCGTTGAGGCCGGCCCGGCGTCGATCGATCGCAATCCGCCTTACCGTGATTTCGCTCCGCCTTCAGACCGGTGTGAAGATGCGATCAGCGGCGGAGGATCTGCCGGTGCGCGCTCCCGACGACGAAAGCAAGCGCCATCAACGCGAGATGCGCCGGCGAGCCCAGCGTCACCTCGTAACCATTCGCGGACGCGCTGCCGGCAAACGGACCGAACCCTGACCACAAGGCATAGCTGGCCGCGTGGCCTCCGCCGGCGACCACGCCGGCCGAGAACGCAAAGGAGACCGCGAGTGACAGAACCTGGATCAGCGCATACGTGATCACCATCGCCCACCAGCCGGCCCGAAAATCCCATCGCCCTCGGTAGACGCCTATGTAGGACTTGGCCAGCGCGCGTAGATCGCCGAGCCGCCGCACCGCCTCCTCAGCGCCGACTTGCTGCGCCGCATCGGTCAGGTTCGCCCTGAGCTCTTCCCGAATCTGGCGCCGTTTCGCTCGGGAAACGCGCCACTCGAGCGAGTAGTCGATGCGGTGCACCGCAAGCTCGATACGGGCCCTGTCCTTCACGCTCAAATCGCTCATTGCGCCGCCTCCTTTGGTCGGGCAGGAATCGGTCTGGAGATGATGGGTTCGATCGCCCGGACGAGGCTATTCCACGCGTGCTCCGTCCGGGCGAGCTCGGTGTAGCCGTCGCGCGACAGCC
>JBOHUP010000267.1:0-1777 GCA_050734615.1 Candidatus Dormibacteraceae bacterium
GGGGCCGGTACGCGTACAAGTGCAGGAAGTACCCATAGATCGGATTCCACGAGCGCCAGAAGCCGGACAACGAGGAGGCGCCGAATGGCCTGAGGGAGAAGTTGAACCAGGCCCGCCTCCCGCTCTCGCGTCCCATTTGTGCCGGACGTACCAGCCGAAGGGCGGCCGCGATGGCACCCCGGTCGAGATCAGGGTGCGGCCTCGACTCGATACCGGCCGCCTTCCTCAGTCACGCGCCCGGCCTCCGGCAGGGACTCGAAGACCGACTTCAGTGCTGCGCCGAGGACGGTGGATTCCTTCTCCACGAGGTCAGGATCAACCCGGCGAAAGGCCTCGAGGTCCTTGCCGTCGGCTCGGCGGGCCGCCTCCAACCAGCGCTCCTCGACGCTGGAACGGAAGCCGGTGTTCACTACCACACCGCCGGCGACCGGCCTGCCCATTCCGGTGAGGAAGCATGCCAACGTCTGGGTCGCCCGCTGGGCTCCCGACGAGATCAGGAAGTCGTAGGCGCCCTCCAGGCGCCGCCCGATCTCGACCGCAGTTCGGACGCCTTCCGGCGTGAGGACGTCGCCGTCCGCGTCCGCATGCCGCCGAAGCTCGACGCTCTTCGCCACGACCGACCTCAATGATCCGCCCAGGGGCCGGGGGCGTCTGCTCAGAGCCGTGCCCACCGCGCGCGACGGGCTTCACGCCGCCAGGCGAGCCCGGATTGCCTTGATTGCCCGCTCGCGGCGCTTCCGGATGGCGTCGATGCTCACCCCGGCTTCGGCGGCGAGCTCCTCCCGAGACTCGCCAAGCACCTCCTCCCGGTAGACCATCACGACCGCGCGAGCCGGCAGCCGGCCGGCTTCGATGTCCACCAGCAGCTCCCTGAACGTACGGGTGGCCTCGCTCTCTTCTGCCGCGTGGTTCTCGGTCGGCACCTCAACCCAGCCGAGCCGTCGGATCTCGTCGGCCAGCCAGCGCTCCACAGCGGTCGTGGCGCGGCTGATCAGCCGGTGCCTCGTCCAGCGAGCTGGCAGCGTGGGGCCCTCGAGCGCTGCGTCGAGTGTTGCGGCGATCAGGGCCTGGGCGATGTCGTCGCGACCGATCACCGGCGGAAGCGCTGGCATCGCCACGATTGCGACCACGAGGTCTATGCGCACGGCCTCCAGCACCGCCGCCGCCCAGGCCTGCCTCGAGCCTTCGCTATAGGCCTTCAGGAGAGCGGCCCAGGCGGCGTCGTGTTGCTCCGGCGGGGCGTTGAAGTCCCCGATCACCGAGATGAGTGGCTCGGCCCCAGCGAGGGTTCCGCTGCGAACGGCGGCGCGGTAAGCGGCCTGGATCTGGTCGGAGAATCGGAGCATCGGCTTGGCACCTCCATGTGATGCCCCGATCGTCGGAAGGGGCCGCCCGCCAGCCGCACGCTGGCTCCGCTCCAACAGGTTGGAACCGCCTTGCGGCTGACCCGCCGCGAATACGAGATGGCCGAGCGCCGGCAGTCATCGCACGCTGATCGCACGCCGTTCGCACGCTCAGCTTCGGGCCGGCGGTTTCGTCCAGGGCGCGCTTGCTCGCTCGCCACGCCTGATGCCGCCCGCGATCCAGGCACCAAAGGGGGCATCGTAGATGCTTTTCGAACTGTGCTATCTGCACCCGTCCGGCGAACTCCGGGTCACATGAGAGGCGTTGGCTCCATAAGGGCCGAGTCGCTATAGCCGCCGGTTCGACTCCCCGTAGCGCAGGCCGCGACGGACTCGAACCATCTACCTTCGCGTAGACCGGCCTGAGGCTGTGG
>JBOHUP010000268.1:0-7804 GCA_050734615.1 Candidatus Dormibacteraceae bacterium
GTGCTCGGGCGTGCCTTCCTCGATGATCAGGCCGTCGTCCATCATCACGACGCGCTTGGCGGCCTGGCGCGCGAAGCCCATCTCGTGGGTGACCACGATCATCGTCATCCCCTCGAGCGCGAGCTTCTTGATCTCCTCGAGGACGCCGCCGATGAGCTCAGGGTCCAGGGCCGACGTGACCTCGTCGAAGAGCATCAGCTGCGGCTTCATCGCGAGCGCGCGGGCGATGGCTACGCGCTGCTTCTGCCCGCCCGACAGTTGGCTGGGGTAGCTCTTGGCCTTAGCGCCGAGGCCCACCCGCTCGAGCTCAGCCATCGCCCGCTCGCGCGCCTGCTTGCCTGGTACGCCGAGGACACGCGTGAGGCCAAGCGTGACGTTCTGCAGAGCCGTCATGTGGGGGAAGAGGTTGAAATGTTGGAAGACCATCCCGATATGAGTGCGGAGCAGGTTCAGCTCACGCTCGTAGCGCATCCGGTCGACGGGGTTCAGCCGAGGCACGTCGTCCTTGCTCCACTTGCGGCCGAGGAAGACAACAGTCCCCGTCTCGGGCGGAGAGACGAAGTTGATGCAGCGCAGTAGGGTGCTCTTGCCAGACCCGGATGGCCCGATCACCACCACGACCTCGCCTCTAGTGACCTCCAGGTTGATGTCTTTCAGCACGTGCTGGTTGCGGAGCGTGCCCCTGTGGTACCACTTGTTGACAGCCTCGAGACGAAGGATCGTCTTGTCCAGGGTCCCGGCGTCAATGGCGCGGCCGAGCGATCTCTCTTCCATGCGTTCGTCTGGCATTCTAGTCGGCACCTGAGCAGCGGTCGTACAAGCGCTAGTTTTGAAAGAGGTCCTAAGCTTGGGGCCTGTGAACGCGGTCGGAGTCCTCGCCCAGCAGCTGGAGACCGTGAACCTCAGGTTTCACCACTCCGCGGCCGACCTGACCCCGGAAGAGCTCACCGCACGGCCGCTGCCCGGGGTCAACCCGCTCGGCTTCATCCTGTGGCACATGGCGCGCAGCCAGGACTGGGCCCTCCACAACGCGATCCGGGACGTGCCTGAGGTCATCACCCGGACTCCATGGCGCGACGGCGAGCTCGCCATCCCCGGGATCGGAACGGGATTCGACCTGGACGAGGCCGCCGCCGTCGCCGAGCGCGTCCACCTCAGCCGCCTCCTCGCCTATGCCGACGCCGTCCACGGCGGCGCCGTCTCCTGGCTCGATACGCTGCTCGAGTCCGCGCTGGACGAGATTCCCGACGCGGCCGCGCACTGCGCCCGATTTCCCCAGTACCAGACGCCGGGCTTCCTGGCTGAGATGAGCAGCGGCCCTGAGCACGACGACGCTGTGGGGCGCAAAGGGGGCCTTCCGGTCTGGGTATACCTGACGTCGGTCTCGATCACGCACCTCCACCGCCACCTGGGGGAGGTCGACCTGGTCAAGGACCTCATGCGTCGGCAGCGCGGTGCGTAGGTGATGCATAGTGTCAGGCGAGGTGTCTCTGGAGCCGCTTCTCCAGCCGGCCCGCGAGCTGGGCGACGATGAAGACCAGTACGAAGTAGATCCCGGCCACAGTCGTGTAGAACTCAAACGGCCGCTGGTAGAAGCTCACACGCTCGGTCGTCTGGTACATGAGGTCCGGCGCTCCGATCAGGGCGACGATCGAAGAGTCCTTGATGATGTCGCAGAACTGGTTGACGAGGGATGGGATCGCGATGCGCCACGCCTGGGGAAACACCACATTGGCAAACGTCCGGATGCTGCCGAGCCCCAGGCTACGCGCTGCCTCGCGCTGGCCTGGGTCGATCGCCTGGATCGCCGCACGATAGATCTCCGCCATGTACGCGCTGTTCAGGAGCGTGAGCGAGATTACTCCTGCCGTGATGGGGTCGAAGTCGAGGTGGAACACGGCGGCGATACCGAAGTAGATGAACAGGATGTAGACGTAGAGCGACAGCGCGCGAAAGACCTGTACATAGATAAATCCGATCAGGCCGACAGGCCCAGGCGTCATGCGAATGAGCGCGACGAGCAGTCCGAGGACGATTGAGAACGCGATGGAGAGCAACGCAATACGCACCGTGACCACCAGGCCCTTTTCGAAGAAGGGGATCGACTTCGGGATCACGCTCCAGTCGAACGAGTAGGTCAGCAAAAGCCCCATCACGCGATTCGCAGCTTTCGCTCGAGCAGGTAGACCAGCGCGGAGAAGAACAGCACCATGACGACCAGGATCAACGCGACGGCGGCGAACACCTCGAACGGCGTGAATAGCGTGACATTCAGCTCATTGGCCAGGAAGACCATGTCGGGCACAGCGATCACGGCCATGATGGTCGCGCCTTTCAACAGGCCGATGAAGGTGTTGCCGAGGGGAGGCACGACGATGCGAAGAGCCTGGGGGATGATCACGTGGCCATACGTCCGCACCCGGCTCAGACCGATCGAACGCGCCGCCTCCATCTGTCCCCGGTCAATCGCCCCAAGCCCGGCGCGGAAGATTTCGGTCGTGTAGCCAGAGCCGGTCAGAGCCAGCGCGATGATCGCCGCCTGGAAGGCTGTGAAATTTACGCCGATCACGTTCGCGATCCCGAAGTAAACCCACACCACCATCACGTACAGCGGCACCCCGCGCATCACCTGCACGTACATGAAGGATGGGATAGAGAAGATGCGCACGCCCGAGGTCCGGAGCAGCGCGTTGCCAAGTCCGAGGGCGCACGCGAAGGCAAACCCGATGACGGCAACCCAGATGTCGACCCAGGCGCCGACGAGAAACTGGTGCCAGCGGTCCGTGACAACGGTCCAGTCGAACTGGTACTGGAAATCGAGAAAGGTCATCGAGGTTGCCCTGGTTGCGAGGCCGGCGCGGTCGGACCGGCCTCCACTGCCAGGATTCGACTAGACGGTGACGAGCTCGGGCTCCGTTCCGGGGCCCACGCCATACGTCGTGAGGTGGTACTTCTGCAAACCAGGGCCAAGCCACTTCTTCCAACCGGCGACGAGCGCCTGGTGGGCGGCGTTGTACCGCAGCCAGTTGTTCACCCACGCCTGCAGCTTGTAGTCGCCGAGCGGCATCAGGTAGGTGTTGGCGTCCACCCACAAAGGGGGGCCTGCCAGGAGCTGGAGGTCGGGGTGGGCAGTCTTCGAGCTGTCGACATCGAACTCTGAGAGGACGACCGCATCCGCGCGGCCGGTGGCGACGTCGTTGACGGCGTCCGCTACCGCCGCAAACGGCGCGTAGCTCGCGTTCGGGAACAACGCGTGGCTGCTGAACTCCTGGGAGCTGCCCTGCAGGAGCGCGAGGGTGACGCCTGACTTGTTGAGCTGGCTGGAGCTGGTCACGGTCGAGCCGGGCTTCAGCAACACGACGATCGACTCGTAGAAGACCGGGAAGTTCGAGAACAGCCCCTTGAGAGCGCGGCTCGGAAGAATCGTCGCGGAGATGCCCATCATGTCGAACTTACCCGCGACCAGGCCCGCGAAGAGCTGGCCGAAGGGGATCTCAACGTACTCGGGTGTCACGCCGAGATCGGCCATCATCTGGTTCGTCAGCTCCATCTGGTATCCGGTCGGCTTTCCGTTCGAATCCTTGAACTGGATCGGCGGAAACGTGAGGTCGACCCCGAGCTTCGCCTTCTTGGTCGAAAGCCACATGTCGAGCACTGAGGTTCCATTGCCTGCCGCCCCGGCAGTGGTGCCCGGAGGCGACTGCGATGTCTGGCACGCCGCGAGAGCAAACGCACCCAATCCAAGGGCGGCCGAGCCACCGAGCTTGAGCAGGTCTCTCCTGCTCGGGGTGACCCTTGCCTCCGCCGATGGCCCTACCACTGCTTCTTTGTGAATCGCCATTCCTGCCTCCCCTAAAGGGCCCATCAACCGAAGAGCCTCGCGCAAAGAATAGCCAGAACGCGTTCGGTGTCAAGCTCTAAACGAACGCGCACTAGTTCGTAACAGCGCCGCCGCCTCACCCCACAACGCGATCTGCCTCTCGACAGCTGCAGCGTCCATTCCGGGGTAGTTACATCTGAGCACGAGATGCACCCTGTCGCCGTAGCGCTCACGATATTCACCCGCCTGCCCCACCACCTCGTCGGGGGTTCCCAGCAGCAGCCTGTAGTGCGCGGGCGGAAGCTCGCGCGTCTGCTCGCGGTCCATCCAGCGGTCGTAGTTGTGGCGCATGTAGCGGAACCCATCCGCCACCTCTGCCCAGGCCGCGCGTGCTCCTTCATGGGAGAGCGCCCCATAGGTGAAAAGGACGAGGTCCCCGTCGGAGTCGCCTCGGCTCCGGTCGAAGTCGCCGACCGCGGCATCGACGACCTTCCACGGCTCGGTGGGATCGACCATCAGCATGGCCGCGAGCCTGCCGGCGCGCTTCGCTCCGCCTGCTCGATCGGCGGCGATCATCAGCCTTGGTCCCTTCGGCGTCGACGGGCCAGGCGTGATCCTCACGTCCCGACCGTCGACCCGCATCGTGCCGGCTCGGAAACCGGCAGACAGGGTGCGCGCCACCGCTTCGAGCCGAGTTTCTTCAGCGTCAGGAGTGAGGCCGAAGCCGGCGAGCTCTTCAGCCCGGTAGCAGAGCGAAAGCCCGAGGACGAAGCGGCCGCCGCTGAGTAGGTCGAGCGCTATCGCGTCCTCGGCGAGGCGGATCGGGTGGTGTAGGGAGGCGGCCAGGCGGTCTGTCGCGACCGTGATCCGGGTCGTACGGGCCAGGAGCGCCGCGACGATCGGAAGCACCGCGGGCATGTACCCGTCCTCGGCGAAGTGGTGCTCGGAGACCCACATCGAGTCGAGGCCCGAGCGTTCGATCGACGCAGCCTGCTCGAGAAGCTCCATGTAGAGCTGCCGGTGCGTGACGGGTGACCCTGGCGGCCGCTGGCCGCTGAAGTCTCCAACTCCGAAAAGCATCCGTCCGCCGGGCGCCCGTGGTACTTCCATCAAACGACGCGGTGAGGGCGGGCGATCAGCCGCTCGGTGCCCAGCGCGACGCCAGCCAGGTTCCACGCAGCCCTCGAAGCCAGCTCCGAGGCGATCCAGGCGAGAGCCTCCTCCGGGCCGGCAAACCAGACCATGTCGATCGCCTGCACCGCGAATGCAGGCTGGCCGTCGCGATCGGGGAGGGCGGTGATGACCTCGTGTCGCAGCGGAGCGACCTCGGCAACCGCGTGCGCATAAGGACCGGTTAGCGTGTGAACGAGGTTCGTGAGGGACGCATTGGGCGCTTGCCTGATCAGCGTGATGAGCTTGACTGCGTGCTCGGCCGGTGTCCCGTCGATGAGCGCGTGGCGCGTGCCCACCGAATACCCCGTGCGGGAGGTGTCGATGAACTCTGCCTCATCGTCCACCGACTCCTTGTCATGCACGGGCGAGTCGATCGCCGCGTCCATCTCGGCAAGGCCGTCCCAGTCGAGTTCGGGCATGATGTCGAACCCCGGGTAGGGCAACAGGAAGCGCCCGCCCGCCAGCACCCCGTGGTTCTGGACGTATCGCTTGACCCTCGGCAGGCGCGCGCCGATGCCCGAGTGATGCTCGCGCCAGTGAGTCAAGCACGCTTCAGTGGTCAGGTCGCCACGGCGCGCGGCGAAGAAAGTGCGGGTGATCATTGGCCGGTGCTTCTCGACGTGCCGCGGATGTGGATGGGCCGCCCAAGGCTGACCTCCGCCGCCTCCACCAGCCCCTCTGAGTAGGTCGGATGCGGGTGCATCGTCAGCGCCAAGTCCTCTGCCGTAGCGCCCATCTCGAGCGCGAGCGCCATCTCCCCGATCAGCTCGGTGGACCGCGGCCCGGCGAGATGGGCCCCGACCAAAACCCCGCCATCTTTCGCGAAAACCAGCTTGGCGAAGCCCGCAGTTGAGGATTCGATCACGGCCCGCCCGAGAGCGGTGAGCGGAAACTTCCCGACCGAGACCTCGATGCCCGCGCTCCGCGCATCCGATTCGGTCATCCCCACAGTGGCGAGCTCGGGCTCGGCGAAAACGGCTCGCGGGATCGCGCGCGCGTCGAATGCCGCGGCCTTGCCGCCGAGCACGTCGCCGACGACGCGACCCTGAGCCATCGCGCGGTCAGCCAGCGGTAGACCCTCAGTCACATCACCGATGGCAAAGACGTGGCGGTCGATCCGCAGTTGCGCGTCGACCGTGAAAAGGGCCGCCGGGGCTTTCAAGCCCGCTGCCGCCAGGTCGAGACCATCGAGGTTCGGCTGCCTCCCTGCGAAGGCGATGGCTTGCTCGGCCGTGGACGTCGACGCGTCCGCCGCCGACGCAACCTCCACCTGCACGCCGGTGGCCCGGGCTCCCCGCAGCGCGGCAGCGCAGAGGTCTGGGTCGAAGTCGGGCAGTAGGGTGTCACCGGCTGCCGTGATCGTGACGCGGCTCCCGAGCCGCGCGTACGCGACGGCGAGCTCGAGCGCGACGTAGTCGTCACCGAAGACGTCAAGCGACACGGGCAGTGCCGTCCATTCGAGCGCGGTGGTCGCGTCGACCGCGCCCCGCACTGCGATCTTCCGGGTGCCGGTGGCGATGACGACGTCTTTGAAGTCGAAGTAGCGGACGGATTCCTGACCGATCTCGACGCACACCCGCGTGCGGCCGACAAACCGCGCCGTCCCCCTCACCACGCTCACGCCAGCTGCTTCGAGCAGGGACGCCACGCCCTTGACCAGGGTCGCGATCGCGGCGGCGCGGCTCTTCTGGAAGGCCTCCATGTCAGGCGGGCCCGAGAGCGCGGGCATGCCCGAGCGGGACAGCGCCTCGGCGGTGGCCTTGGCCGCCGCGAAGCGTGCTATTTGCTTGCTGGGTATGCAGCCCTGGCGCAGGCACACGCCGCCTAGCTGGTTGCGCTCGACCAGGGTGACAGACCTTCCGAGCTGCGCCGCGCGGAGGGCGGCCACGTAACCGCCGGGGCCACCTCCGATGATCAGGCAGTCCGCGGGGTCTGACTGGTCTCCCGCGACCACTACAGCGCGCCCAGGGCCTGGCTCGGGTCCTCGATCAAGGCCCGCAGGGTGAGGGCGAAGCCCAGGCCCTGCTCGCCGTCGATGATCCTGTGGTCGAAGGTCACCGACATCGGCATCACCGGCCGGGCCACGACCCGGCCGTCGCGGACCACCGCCTTCTCCTCGATGCGCCCGAATGCGACGATGGCAACCTCAGGCAGGCTGATCAGCGAGGTCCCGAAGCCGCCCCTCCACGCCCCCGTGTTGCTGATGGTGATGGTGGCTCCCTGGAGGTCGGCGACCGAGGCCTTGCCGGCTCTGGCCGCTGAGGTGACGCGGTCCACCTCGGCCGCGAGCTGACCGAGGTCGAGCGCGTCGGCGCGCTTGATGACGGGGACGATCAGGCCCTCCGGCGTCGCGGTCGCGACGCCGATATTGATTTCGTCGTGCATGACGAGCTCGCCGCGCTCCTCGTCAAGCGAGGAGTTGAAGATGGGGTGGTTGCGTAGCGCGATCGCGGTGGCATGAACGAGCAGCGCGTCGAAAGGAAATCGCGATCCACGCGCCTCGGCCTCTCTTCGCCGCGTGCCGGCGAGCGCGGTGAACGCGCCCGCCTCGAGCTCGTGGAAGCCGGTCACATGCGGGATGCTGCGCGCGGAGTCTGCCATCGTCTCGGCCATCCGCTTGCGGACGCCGCGGAGCTTGATGCGCTGACCCGGCGCCGCCTCCGCGCGCTGCTCGCCGGCGGGAGCCGCGGCGGTGGTGTGGCTCTTCACGTCATCAGCCGTGATCCTTCCGCTCGGCCCGCTACCCTTCACATGCGCGAGGTCCACACCAAGCTCGCGGGCCACCTGGCGAACCGCGGGCGGTGCGAGCAC
>JBOHUP010000269.1:0-3174 GCA_050734615.1 Candidatus Dormibacteraceae bacterium
AGCTGCGTCAGCGGGCCGGTGAGCGAGCGGTTCACCAGCAGGATCAGGAGAATGGCGACCACCAGGGCCGCACCGCCGGCCTCCAGGAGGCGCCCCGCCAGCGCTCCGGCCGCGGTCGAGGCGACCAGGGATTGCGGCTGGGCGACCACGACGAACGAGGCGACGATTGGATCACGCCCCGGCTGGATCCGGACCGCGGCCGCAAAAAATGTCTGCCCGCCCAATGTCGTCTGAGCCTCTGCGACGTTGGCCGCGCGGTTCGATGCCGTGACCGGGATCACGATGCCCGTGGTGTCCAAGGCACCGCTGTCGAAGACGACGCTGCGCTGCGCGTCGAGAAGGATCAACCGGTTGCCGCCCAGCGTGGGGACGACCAACGACGTCAAGCGGTCCAGGAAATCGCTCGAGGTGTCCTTCCGGCAAGTCGTGGCGCCGACATTGTTGACCGCGAGGGGTCGGAACAGGCACTCCTGGTGCTTGACGAGCAGCGTGGTGGCGATGACGTTGCGGTCGAGCTGGTCCTGGACGCCCTGGAACTCGAGGTCGCGGACCAGCACCCACGTGAGCAGGCCGCCGAGGAGCAGGCTAACGGCGACGATGCCGGCGGCCGCCGCGAGCAGACGCAGTCGCAGGCTCAGCTCGCCGCCAGCTCCAGCCGGTATCCGACGCCCCAGACGGTCTGAATGCTCGGGTCGGTGATGCTTGCCCCGGCGAGCTTCTCGCGGAGCTGCTGCACGTGCACGTCGACGGTGCGCGTGTAGCCGGGAAAGTCATAGCCCCAGACGAGGTCGAGGAGCTCGCTGCGCTGGAACACGCGGCCGGGGTGGCGGGCCAGCAGCGCGAGGAGGTCGAACTCCTTCGGCCGCAGCTGCACCTTGGCCTTGCCGTATCGAACCTCGTGGCGCTCGAAGTCGACCTCGAGCTTGCCGGCGCGAATCAGCTTGGGTTGATCCGGCTCGATCTTCGCCCGGCGCAACAGGGCTTTGGCCCGCGCGACCAGCTCCTGCGGATGGAACGGCTTGGTCAGGTAGTCGTCAGCGCCCACCTCGAGGCCGACCACCTTGTCGGTGACCTCGTCGCGTGCGGTGAGCATGATGATCGGCACCTGGCTCTGCTTGCGGATCTCTTTGCAGATCGTCAAGCCGTCCACGCCGGGCAGCATGATGTCGAGGATCACGAGGTCGGGCTTGACCTGGCCGAACCTGGCCACGGCCTGTGCCCCATCCCCCACTCCCTCTACCTCGTAGCCCTCGCGGGTGAGATAGAGCCGGGCCAGCTCAACGATGTGGTTCTCGTCGTCCACGACAAGGATCTTCGAGCTCATCGCTGCCGCCATAGCATCAATAGATCACCCGCCCGTCAGACGGATGTCGGCTGAACATGAGCGAAATGTAAACGCCGGCCGCTTGTCCTAGGGGCGGGGTTTCGCGCCGCGGGCCACGGCGCGCTTGCCGTCGTCGCCTCTCAGCACGAGCTTGATCGGATTGCCGGCCAGGCCGAAGCGCTCCCGGATCCTGTTCTCGAGATAACGCCGGTAGGAAAAGTGGAGCAGGCCCACATCGTTGACGAAGAGGACGACCGTCGGCGCCTCGGTCCCGGCCTGGGTGGCATAGCCCAGCTTGAGCCTGCGTCCCTTGTAGCTCGGCGGCGGATGCTCGAGGAACGCCTCCCGGAGCAGCCGGTTCAGCTCGTTCGGCGGCATCTTGACCCGGCGCTGCCCCACCACCTCGAGCGAGGCCGGGATGATCCCACCCATGCCTTCCCTGGTCTTGGCTGACACTGTGACGAGCGGTGCGTAAGGCGCGAACTTGAATGCCGATTTCAGCTTCAATCGCCAGTGTGCCGGCTTGCGCTCCGCCGGTTCGACGAGGTCGATCTTGTTGACCACGATCACCAGCCCCTTCCCCGCCTCGAGCGCGTAGCCGGCGACGTGCTGATCCTGGGCGAGCACGCCGGCCGGCGCTTCGATGACCAGGAGCACGGCGTCGGCGCGCTCCATCGCGTTGATCCCCCGGAGCAGGCTGTACCGTTCGAGCCGGTCGCGGCTCGACGATTTGCGGCGGATGCCCGCCGTATCGATGAGCACGACAGGGATCCCGTCGTACATGAGCTCGGTGTCGGTGGGGTCGCGTGTGGTGCCCGGGGTTGGGCTCACCAGGGCCCGCTCGTCGCCCAGCAGCGCGTTGAGCAGCGAAGACTTGCCGACGTTGGGGCGGCCCATGATCGCGAGCCGGTCGGCCTTCTCCTCCGGAGGGGACTCGGTCTCCTGGGGCCCAAGCGCCTCGACGATGCGGTCCAGCAGGTCCCCGACGCCCAGACCGTGCTGCGCCGAGATGAGCGACGGCTCTGCAAAGCCGAGCTCGGAGATCTCATGGGCGAGGTGGCGCTCGCTCGGCGAATCCGCCTTGTTGGCGGCCACGACGACCTCGCGGTTCGACCGGCGCAGCATCTGGGCGATGTCGCGGTCGATCGGGGACAGCCCCTGCCTTACGTCGAGCAGCAAAAGGATGACGTTGGCCTGGTCGATCGCGATCTTGGTCTGGGCTTCAATGGCCGCGCGTGACTCGTCCTGGGCGGAATCGAGGTCCAGGCCGGCGGTATCGACCACCGTGAACTCTCGGCCGCGCCACTCGGCCACGCCGTAGAGCCGGTCGCGGGTCAGGCCCGACTCAGGGTCGACGATCGCCTTGCGCCAGCCGAGAATCCGGTTGAAGAGCGTCGACTTGCCCACGTTGGGGCGTCCGACGATGGCGACGATTGGCCTGGGCACGTGTCAATTAGACGGGACGGGGCGCCTCGACCACAGGAGGCCGGCCGCGGCGGCGCACGCGACGGCTCCGAAAGCCAGGGTGGCGATGGGGCTGACCCAGGTCCACAACGCCCCGGCCACGACGCTGGAGACCAGGTCGGCGGCGCCGTTGACGCCGTTCAGGATGCCGAACGCGCTGCCCAGGCGGCGCTCCTCGACCAGGGAGCCGGTCAGCGAGCTCTCGACGGAGCTGGCCACCGGGTTCTGGGCGCCGACCAGGAGCGCGAGCAAGGCCAGCGCAAGCCAGCCATGGCCCACCATCCCCACCACGCAGGCGGCGGTGAACGTGAGGTAGGCCGCGGCCAGCACGGGCGCCTTGCCCACGTGGTCTGTGAGCCAGAATTACTGATACGCCACGGCGGACG
>JBOHUP010000270.1:0-4064 GCA_050734615.1 Candidatus Dormibacteraceae bacterium
ACCGCCGAGATGGGCAAGCCGATCGTGGAAGCCGAGGCCGAGATCGAAAAGTGCGCCTGGACGGCGACCTGGATCGCCGACAACGCCTCCCGGCTCCTGGCCGACGAGCCGGTGGAGAGCACGGCCACCCAGAGCTACGTTCGTTTTCAGCCTCTCGGCGTGGTCCTGGCCGTCATGCCGTGGAACTTCCCCTTCTGGCAGGCGTTCCGGGCCGCGCTCCCTGCGCTGAGCGCCGGAAACGTGATGCTGCTCAAGCACTCCTCGAACGTCCCGCAATCCGCCCTCGCCATCGAGGAGGTCTTCCGAGAGGCGGGCGTCCCCGAGGGCGTGTTCCAGACGCTGCTCGTCGGATCAAGTGCCGTCGACCGGATAGTTGGCGACCATCGCGTGGCCGCCGTGACCCTGACCGGTTCGGACAAGGCCGGCGCCCTGGTGGCCACCAGCGCCGGCAAGGCGCTGAAGAAGGCGGTGCTCGAGCTGGGCGGGTCGGACCCCTTCATCGTGCTGGCCGATGCCGACATCAACGCGGCGGCCACCGTGGCCTGCCGGGCGCGCAACCAGAACAACGGCCAGAGCTGCATCGCCGCCAAGCGGTTCATAGTCGAGGAGTCGGTTGCCGGCGAGTTCGAGGAACGGTTCGCGAGCGCGGTGGCCGCGCTCAAGGTGGGCAATCCGATGGACCGGGGCAACCAGGTCGGCCCGCTGGCCCGCGAAGACCTCGTCCTAGACATCGAGCGCCAGGTCAACGAGTCGCTGCGACTCGGCGCGCGGGCGCTCACCGGCGGCAAGCGGATTTCGGGGGAGGGTTACTTCTTCCAGCCGACCGTGCTCGCCAACGTGCGCCCGGGCATGCCGGCATACCACGAGGAGACCTTTGGCCCCGTCGCCGCGGTGATCCGCGTCAAGGATGCCGATGACGCGCTTCGCGTGGCCAACGACTCGGAGTTCGGCCTGGGGTCGGCCATCTGGACGGGCAACGTCGAGCGCGCGAAAAAGCTGGCCGAGCGCGTCGAGGCCGGGCAGGTGTTCATCAACGGCATGGTCGCCTCCGACGCCCGGCTGCCTTTCGGTGGAGTGAAGCGATCCGGCTACGGCCGCGAGCTTTCGGAATATGGGATCAAGGAGTTCACCAACATCCAGACCATCTGGGTCGGCCCCGCCAGGACCGACGGCGCGAAGGCGGCGCCACCACCGCGCTCGGAGTAGTGCTCCCGGCGGGCGCCGCGCCGGTTCGCGCGGTCCTCGAGACCGAGCGTCTTCTGCTGGAGCCACGCCGGCCCACGCAGGCGGCCTCAATTCGGCGGTCGTGGACTCGCGGCCACAGCTGTTGCCCTGGATGCCCTGGGCCCGAGAGCCGACCATGAAGAGCAGCCTGGAGCTCACGCGGGGCGACGTTCGGGAGTGGGCCGCGAATCACATCTTCCATTTCGCGATGGTGGATCGCGAGACGGGCATGGTGCTTGGCGTCGCGGGCCTCAACCGGGAAAGCGTCGACGCGGCGGAGCTCCACTATTGGATTCGCTCCGATCACGCGGGCCGCGGTCTGACGACGGAGGCAGGCCGGGCCCTGATCGGCTGGGCGCAGCATGAGCTGGTTCTCGACCATCTGACTCTTTGGGCGGGCCGGGATAACCACGCGAGCAGGCGCGTGGCCGAGAAGCTGGGCTTCGAGCACCTCGGTCCGCTGGGCTGGCGACCGGAGGGTGGGGAGGGCGACTTCGACGCTGAGAGCTACGAGCTGCGCTTCGATCGTCAGGCCGGAGGCGACTCGAGGGCCTGAGCGGCCACCGGCGTCACGTGAGCTCCGACTCTATGCTTCGGTCACGCAGCTGGCGCTTCTTGTGCCGTGGCGCGCGACGAGAGTAGCGCTATGCGGCGCTCGGTTTTCTGATCCGGTAAAGGGAGCTGACGACCGCCGTGCATTCGTCCTCGACGTAATCGAGCCCGGCCCCTTCGGCGATGCGGCGTGCCTCCTCGGAAACGATGTTCAGCTGCAGCCACAGGGCCCTGGCCCCGATCGCCACCGCCTGCCGCGCTATCTCGGGCGCATCCTCCGCGGGGCGGAACACGTCGACGAGGTCGATCTTTTCTGGGACGTCAAGCAGCGATCGGTACACGCGCACGCCAAACAGCTCGTCGGCGAAGGGGTTGATCGGGATGATGCGAAAGCCGCGCTGCTGAAGGCCGAAAGGCACCGACCCGCCGGCCTTGTCCGGGTTGCGCGACGCACCGACCACAGCGATCGTCGTGACGTTCTCCAGAATCTCGTGCGAGCTGAGGCCCATTCCAAATGCAAGCCCGATTCGCCGGTCGATATTCCTCCGGGCGCCTGAGCTTACTGTTTGGTCATGGCTGACTACATGATCCTGGGGATGCACGAGCTCGAGCCGATCCGAGGCACCGTCGACATTGAGGGGGAGCGGCTGGGCGCCGGCGTGTCCGTCATCCTGGTCGACATCGCGGCAAACGAACGAGTCCGTCTCCACCGTCATCCTTACCAGGAGATCCTCATCCTCCAGGAAGGCCAGGCAACCTACACGGTCGGGTCGGACACCCTCGACGTCAGAGCCCCGCAGGTGGTGGTCGTGTCCGCGCAGGTGCCGCACGCGTTCGTCAACTCCGGCAGCGGTCCGCTCCGGCAGGTTGACATCCACCTGAACGCGAGGTTTGTCACGGAGTGGCTCGAGCCGGAGTAGCTCGCAGCGCGCTCAGGCGGCTTCGGTCTTGACCACGCTGAGGGGTTCGAGCGCGAACCTGAGCACGTCTTCCATCCGGCTCGCCAGGTGGAACTTCATCGATTCACGCACGCTCTGCGGCACGTCATCGATGTCCTTCTCGTTGCGCTTCGGCAGGATGACCTCTTGCAACCCCATGCGGTGAGCCGCCAGCACCTTCTGCTTGACGCCGCCGATCGGCAGGACCAAACCCTGCAGCGTGACCTCACCGGTCATGGCGACCGTGCTGCGCATCGGACGCCCGGTGAGCAGGCTCACGATCGCGGTCGTCATGGTCACGCCGGCCGACGGGCCGTCCTTGGGCACGGCGCCCTCGGGCACGTGAATGTGGAACGACTTGCTGGCCGACACCTCGTCGATCTTCAGGTCGGTCGCGTGTGAGCGGACGTAAGACAGCGCGATCTGCGCCGATTCCTTCATCACGTCGCCCAGCTGGCCGGTCAGGATCAGCGTGCTGCCGTGACCGTCGCCATCCGTGGCGGTCGCCTCCACGAAGAGGACGTCGCCTCCGGTCCCGGTGACGGCCAGGCCCGTGGCTACCCCTGGCACCGCCGTGCGCTCGGCGACCTCGTTGTCGAACCTGGGCTTGCCCAGAAACTCGCGGACGCGGTCGGGCGTGATGGCGACGGGCGGAGTGAGCTCGGTCTTGGCCACCTTGGTCGCGACCTTGCGCGTGATCTTGCCGAGCTCGCGCTCTAGGTTGCGCACGCCGGCCTCGCGGGTATGGTCGGTGATGACCTTCATGATCGCGTCGTCGTCGACCGTCACCTCGTCGGCCTTCAGTCCCGCCTGCTTGACCTGTCGGGGCAGCAGATGGTCGCGCGCGATGGCGACCTTCTCCTCCTCGGTGTAGCCATCGAGGCGGATCAGCTCCATGCGGTCGAGCATTGGCGCCGGGATCGTCTCGGCGACGTTGGCGGTGGGAATGAACAGCACCTCGGAGAGGTCGAGGTCGACCTCGAGGTAGTGGTCGCGGAAGGTGTGGTTCTGCGCTGGGTCGAGCACCTCGAGCAGGGCGGACGACGGGTCGCCACGCCAGTCGCTGCCGACTTTGTCGATCTCGTCGAGCATGATCACCGGGTTCTTGGTCCCGGAATCCTTCAGGGCACGCACGATGCGGCCCGGCAGGGCTCCAACGTAGGTGCGGCGGTGGCCGCGAATGTCGGCCTCGTCCCGGATGCCGCCCAGCGAGATGCGGGTGAATTTGCGGCCGAGGGCGCGGGCGACTGACTCGCCCAGCGAGGTCTTGCCGACTCCGGGAGGTCCGACCAGCGTGATGATCGCGCCGGAGCCTCGCCCGCCCAGCAGCTCGAGTCCGCGCTCGTTGCG
>JBOHUP010000271.1:0-3160 GCA_050734615.1 Candidatus Dormibacteraceae bacterium
CTACTAGGGTGCCCGTCTTGGGGTCGGAGCCCTCGCCCGCGGGCACGTCGGCCGGCGACGGAAGGTAATCGACTACCGCGTCGAGGATCGGCTGCACGCCGCGGTTGCGCAGCGCGGCGCCGCACAGCACAGGCACGAGGATCCCCGCCACGGTGCCTTTGCGGAGCGCGGCGTTGATCTGAGCCTCGGTCGGCTCCTTCTCCTCCAGGTAAAGGTGCATGATCGCGTCGTCGAAATCGGCGACCGCCTCGATCAGGTCGTGACGGTGCTGCTTGATCAGTTCGGCCATGTCGGCCGGAAGGTCCAGCGACTCCGTGCTCTTGGTCCCGAGGTCGTCGGTGTAGACCACCGCCTCCTTGGTCACGAGGTCGACGTAGCCCTTGAACTGATCCTCCGAGCCGATCGGGAGCTGGATGGGGACCGCGCGGGCGCCCAGGCGCGTGCGGATCGACCGCAGCGAGCCATAGAAGTCGGCGCCGATGCGATCCATCTTGTTGATGAAGGCAATGCGCGGCACGCCGTAGCGGTCGGCCTGGCGCCAGACCGTCTCGGACTGTGGCTCCACGCCGGCGACGGCATCGAAAACGGCCACGGCCCCGTCGAGCACACGAAGGCTCCGCTCGACCTCGACCGTGAAGTCCACGTGCCCGGGTGTGTCTATGATGTTGATCGCGTGGTCGCGCCACATCGCGGTGGTTGCCGCGGATGTGATCGTGATCCCCCGCTCCTTCTCCTGGACCATCCAGTCCATGGTCGAAGCCCCTTCGTGAACCTCGCCCATCTTGTGGATGCGCCCGGCATAGAAAAGGATCCGCTCCGTGGTCGTCGTCTTGCCGGCGTCGATGTGCGCCATGATCCCGATGTTTCGGGTTTTCTCAATCGAAACCGGACGTTCCTGCATCTTCAGTGCCACGCTCATCTCTCTATCTAGTACCGGAAGTGGGAGAAAGCCTTGTTGCTTTCGGCCATCCGGTGGGTTTCCTCTTTGCGCTTGACGGCTCCGCCTGTGTTCTGGGAGGCGTCAAGGATCTCGAAGGCGAGCTTCTCAGACATGCTTTTCCCGCCACGCTGCCTCGCGAAACGCACGATCCAGCGGCGGGCCAGCGCGAGCCGGCGCTCGGGCCGGATCTCCACCGGGACCTGGTACGTCGCGCCACCAACACGCCGGGGCTTGACCTCGAGCAGGGGGGTGGCGTTGCGCAGGGCCAGGTCGAAGACCTCGAGGGGCTCTTTCTTGGCCTGCTTGCCGGCGCGGGCGAGCGCGTCATAGACGACCTTTTCTGCGGTCGACCGCTTGCCCTTGCTCATGACGACGTTCACGAACTTGGCGATCGCCTCAGACTGGTAGACGGGGTCGGGCGCGATGACACGCTTGACTGGACGGCTGCGACGAGGCATCAGGCCGCCGCCTTGCTCTTTTCCCGCTTGGCGCCGTACTTCGAGCGCGCCTTCTTGCGGTTCTTTGTGCCGGCCGTGTCAAGGGTGCCGCGAATGATGTGGTAGCGGACGCCCGGAAGGTCTTTGACGCGGCCGCCGCGGATGAGCACGACCGAGTGCTCCTGGAGGTTGTGGCCGATACCGGGGATGTAGGCCGTGACCTCGATACCCGTGGTCAGGCGCACCCGCGCGACCTTCCGCAGGGCCGAGTTCGGCTTCTTGGGGGTCTGGGTGTAGACGCGCACGCATACGCCCCGCCGCTGCGGCGAGCCCTTGAGGGCCGGGGCCTTAGACTTCGCCCTGGCCGCCTTGCGACCAGAACGAACCAGCTGCTGGATTGTTGGCAAGCGTTTCTCCGAATAGGGGTTGAATTCCCACGCGGCATTAGCCGATTGGGCGACAAACGATGAGTATACCCAAAAGGCGACCGGCCCCACCGGGCTCCGGCGGTTCGGCAGGACGAGGCCATTATTTCGACCCCCGGCCGGCTGTGGCTTCGAAGCCGCGCACGGTCAAATTGCGCCTGGGCGAGATCGAAATCGGGCTCCAGACCGACCGAGGGGTGTTCGGATTCAGGGTGGTCGACCTGGGCACCATGGTCCTGCTCCGCGAGGCTCCCCCACCTCCCAGCTCCGGTGAGCTCCTCGACCTGGGGTGCGGCTACGGGCCGATCGCGGTGGCGCTCGCCCTGAGGTCGCCCGGAGCCAGGGTCTGGGCGGTCGACATCAACGAGCGTGCGGTCGAGCTTGCCGGCGCCAACGCGGCCGCCGCGAAAGCGACGAACGTGAGCGCGTGTCTGCCGGCCGAGGTGCCGGACGACGTCCATTTCGATGCGATCTATTCCAATCCGCCGGTGCGAGTCGGCAAGACGCCGCTGCACGAGCTCCTCCTGCGGTGGCTGGCCAGGCTGACCCCCCAGGGTGCCGCCTATCTGGTCGTGCAGCGCAACCTCGGGTCGGATTCCCTGGCCACGTGGCTTGCCGCCCAGGGCTTCCGCGTGGCGCGGCTCAAGTCAAAAAAGGGCTATCGGGTGCTGGAGGTCAGGCCGCCGCCTTGACAGCCTGGGTTGACCTGGGTTTTTCTCGTCGTTAAGGTGCCGCCAGGAGTGCCGGTTGGGGGTGGACCGGTCGGGGGGAGGGTAGGCCAGCGAGAGCTATTCCCCCATCCTTCGGACCCCAGGCCCGCGCCCTGCCAACCTAGGCCTGGCCCGCGAAATGGCAGGCCGCCTCCTGGTCCATCGCCCCATGCGGCTCGAACAGCGGCTCGACCTCCGAGCAGATGCCCGGGGCCCGCGCGATCGGGCATCGCGGGTGGAACCGGCAACCCGACGGCGGGTTGACCGGCGACGGTATCTCCCCCTTCAAAAGGATCGGCGCCCGATCCCGCTCGACCATCGGATCCGGCACCGGGATCGACGATAGCAGCGCCTTCGTATAGGGGTGCTGCGAATTCGCGTAAATGTCGTTGCGCCCCGCCGTTTCGACCACCTTGCCCAGGTACATCACCGCGATCCGGTCCGACAGGTGCCTCACCACCGCCAGGTCGTGGGCGATGAACAGATACGTCAGGTTGAACTCCCGCTGCAGGTCCTGCAGCAGATTGATGATCTGAGCGGCGATCGAAACATCAAGCGCCGACACCGCCTCGTCACACACGATGAAGGACGGGTTCACCGCGAGCGCTCGCGCAATCCCGACGCGCTGCCGCTGCCCGCCGGAGAACT
>JBOHUP010000272.1:0-3289 GCA_050734615.1 Candidatus Dormibacteraceae bacterium
GACGACCACGTGGAGCACGACCTCGTCGGTCCCTGGATGGCGCGCGAGCACCGCCTCCAGCCGTTCCGCGAGCGCCGAGTCGCTGTTGGGGATGCGGACGTGGACCAGCTGGCGACGCGAGACCGGCACGCATTCGGGGTCGTCCCACAACCAGGCCATGTCAGCCACGATCGAGGCCGTCTCGACCTCCGGCTCCAGCTCGGAGTCGACCGGCGCCGATCCCCCGGACCCGGTGGCGCGCGTGCTGCCGGCTCTCGCGTCCACCTTGCCCTGGACGACCAGGACCCTGTCCGGCTCGAACAGGAGGCGCGCCTGCTCGAAGATTCGCGGGAACAGGACCACGTCCACCGTGCCGGTGAGGTCCTCGAGCGTCGCGTAGGCCATGATCTGGCCCTTGCGCGTGACGACGCGCCTGACCTCCCGCACCAAGCCCGCCACCCTCACCTCGGTGTCCTGCAGCGCGCTCGTGACCTCGACCGCCTGGGCGTCTGACAGCTTGGCCAGCTCGGCTGAGATGCGCCGCAGAGGGTGGTCGCTCAGGTACAGGCCGAGGAGCTCCTTCTCCAGCCGCAGCTTCTCCTCTCCGGGCATCGGCTTGACGTCGATCGCCAGCCCGAAGTTCGTTGCGTCCTCGTCGGCCGACCCGATGAGGTCGTACATGTTGATCTGGCCCGCTTCGCGGTCCTTACGGGCGCGCTCCGCCCGGCTGATGAAGTGTTCGAGCACGGCCAGCAGCCACGCGCGCTCGCCCAGCGAATCGCACGCGCCCGACTGCACCAGCGACTCGAGCACGCGGCGGTTCACGTCCTGGATCGCGGTGGTTCGCTCGCAGAGATCTTCGAGCGACTTGAACAGTCCATCCGCGTCACGCAGCGCGACCAGGCTCTCCACCGCGTGCCGGCCGACGTTCTTGATCGCCGCGAGGCCGAACAGGATCCTCGAATCCTCCATCGCGAAGTCCACGCGGGAGCGGTTGATGTCGGGCGGCAGGACGTCGATGTTGCGGATCTTGCAGTCGACGATCGCGGTGGCGACCTTGTCGGCGCTGCCCTCCATGTGGATGAGCAGCGACGTCATGTACTCGAGCGGGAAGTTGGCCTTCAGGTAAGCCGTCTGGTAGGCGATCAACCCGTATGCCGCGGAGTGGGCGCGGTTGAACCCGTACTCGGCGAACTTGGCGATTCCATCGAACAGCGCCTCACCAGTGGTCTTCGAGATTCCGCGCTCGACAGTCCCATCGAGGAACTTCGTGCGCTGCTTGGCCATCTTGACCTTGTCCTTCTTGCCCATGGCCGCCCGAAGGATGTCCGCCTCGCTCATGGAGAATCCGGCCAGCTCGCGCGCCGCCATCATCACCTGCTCCTGGTAGATCATCACGCCGTACGTCTCGCGCAGGATCGGCTCCAGGCGCTCGTGCATGTACTCGATGGGCTCACGCCCCTGCTTGCGGGCGATGAACGCTGGGATGTTGACCATCGGGCCAGGGCGGAAAAGCGCGACAGCCGCGGCCACGTCCTCGAAGCTCTGGGGCCGCATGTCCATCAACATCCGCCGCATCCCCGCGCCTTCGAACTGGAACACGCCGTGCGTGTCCCCTGTGGAGATCAGCTCGTACGTCTTGGCATCGTCGAACGGCAGTTGCTCCATGTCGACCTCGACGCCCTGCCGCTCCTTGATCAGACGCAGGCAGGTCCCGATGATGTCCAGGTTCTGGAGTCCGAGGAAGTCGATCTTCAACAGTCCGATGTCGCCGACCGCCTTCATGTCGTACTGGGTCACCACGGCTTCCCTTCCGGGCCCGTACTGAAGCGGCGTGTACTGGACGAGCGGCTCGGGCGCGATGACGACACCGGCCGCGTGCGTGCTCACGTTGCGCGAAACACCCTCCAGCGTGCGGGCCACGTCGACCAGGCGCTTGGCCTCATCACTCGACTCGTACGCCTCGCGGAACTCGGGGACCTCCTTGATCGTGTCCTCGAGGGTCTTCGAGCGGCCCTGCCACACCGGCACGAGCTTGGCCAGGCGATCGGTGTCGCGCAGTGGCACCTCGAGCACGCGACCGACGTCACGGATCGCCGCCTTCGAGGCCATCGTGGTGAACGTGATGATCTGCGCCACGCGGTCCGAGCCGTACTTCTCGGACACGTATCGGATCACCTTTTCGCGTCCCTCGACCGAGAAGTCGCAATCGATGTCAGGCATCGACACGCGATCGATGTTGAGGAAGCGCTCGAAGATCAGGCCGTGCTGCAGTGGATCGAGGTTGGTGATGCCGAGGCAGTACGAGACCACGCTCCCGGCCGCGCTGCCGCGACCCGGCCCCACCAGGATGCCGCTCTTGCGCGCGAAGTTGTAGAAGTCCCAGACGATGAGGAAGTACGAGGCGTACCCGGTCTGGCTGATCACGGACAGCTCGTTATCCGCGCGCTCCTTCACCGCCGGCGTGACCTCGCTGTAGCGCCAGCGCAGGCCTTCATCGACGACTTTGCGAAGGTACTGGTCGGGCGTCAGGCCGTCGGGCACGTCGAACGGCGGGAGCAGCGTGGCGCCCAGGTGGAGCTTGAGGCTGCACTGGTCCGCGACCTCGAGCGTGCTCGACAGTGCCTCGGGCATGTCGGTGAACGCGGCGATCATCTCGTCCGGGGTCTTGAGGTAGTTCTCCTGCGTCGAAAAGCGCCAGCGGTTCGGATCGTTGAAGCGCGCGCCCGTCTGCAGGCACAGCAGCACGTCGTGCGCCTCCGAGTCATGGCGGTGCACATAGTGGAGGTCATTGGTCGCGCATACGCGCAGGCCGAACTCCTTGCCGAAGCCGACCAGCGCATCGTTGACGACAGCCTGCTTGTCGATGCCGTGCCGCTGGACCTCGAGCAGGAAGCGGTCGGCGTCGAAGATGTCGCGATACGTGGCGACCGACTCGCGGGCGCCGTCGATGTCTCCATCGGTGATGCGGGTGGCGGCCTCACCCTGCAGGCATCCGGACAGGGCGATCAGCCCTTTGGAATGCTCGGCCAGGATCTCCTTGTCGATGCGGGGTTTGTAGTACATGCCCTCCATCTGCCCGACCGTGCAGAGCTTCATCAGATTGACGTAACCCTCGTGGCTCGCCGCAAGGAGGGTGAGGTGGTTGGGGTCTCGGTCGACGCGGCCCTCGCGAAGCAGGCGCGACCGGGGAGCGACGTAGACCTCGCAGCCCAAGATTGGCTTGATCCCAGCATCCATGCAGGCTTTGTAGAAATGGATCGCGCCGTACATCACGCCGTGGTCCGTGAGAGCCAGTGCCGGCATCTCC
>JBOHUP010000273.1:0-6368 GCA_050734615.1 Candidatus Dormibacteraceae bacterium
CCTGTATGCCGCGGGGGAGTGCGCCAACGTCGGGCTCAACGGGGGCAACCGCCTGGGGTCGAACTCGCTGTCGGAGTGCCTGGTCTTCGGCGCCGCCTCCGGCCGCGCGGCCGCCTACTACGCCGCCTCTGCCAAGGCCGCCGGGTCGAACCCGGTCGACGCGATGCTGTGGGACGAGGCGCGGCGGGTCGAGGGCGCTTACCTCGAGAAGAAGGGTGGGGAGGAGCGCATCGGCGAGATCCGCGAAGACATGCAGCGGATGATGGACGAAGGTGCGGGGGTGTTTCGCACAGCCGAGGGGCTCCAGAAACTCATCAAGCAGCTGGGCGACCTGCGCGAGCGGTTCGCGAGCATCAAGATCGAGGACTCGAGCCGCACCTTCAACACGGAGCTGACGGCGGCGCTGGAGCTCGATTACATGCTCGAAGTCGCCGACACCATCGCCTACTCTGCGCTTGCGCGCGAGGAGTCGCGGGGCGCACATGCACGTCGAGATTTCCCGGACAGGAATGACGAAAAGTACCTGCGGCACACTGTCGCGTTCAAAACGGGGGAGCTCGCGCCCCGACTGGAGTACCGCGACGTCCGCATCACCAATTTCAAACCGCAGGCCCGGAGCTACTAGGAGGTCGTTTTGGCGAAGAGGATCACCATCCAGGCGACGCGGTTCGACCCCGAAAAGGATGCCAGGCCACGTCTGCAGTCCTACGACATCCCCTTCAGCGACGACAGCATGGTCGTGCTCGACGCGTTGAACTACATCAAGGCACACGTCGACGGGACGCTCAGCTACCGCTGGTCGTGCCGCATGGGGATCTGCGGCAGCTGCGGGATGATGGTCAACGGGACACCGAAGCTGACCTGCAACGCGTTCCTGCGCGATTACTGGCCGCAGCCGGTCGTCGTCCAGCCGCTCAACAACTTCCCCGTCGTGCGAGACCTGGTCATCGACATGGGGGACTTCATGGAGAAGCTGAAGTCCATCAAGCCCTGGATCATCCGCAGGCAGGATCTCCCGCTCGGCGCGGGTGAGCACCGCCAGTCGACGGCGCAGATCGACGACTTCAAGCAGTTCAGCCAGTGCATCAACTGCATGCTGTGCTACGCGGCCTGCCCCGTCTACGGTCTTAACAACGAGTTCCTCGGACCCGCCGCAATCGCGCTCGCGCGGCGCTACAACCTCGACTCGCGAGACGAGGGCCTGAAGCAGCGGCTGCCTGTGATCGCCGAATCCGAAGGGGTCTGGGAGTGCAGCTTCGTCGGCGAGTGCTCGGTGGTCTGCCCCAAGGGCGTGGACCCGGCGAAGGCGATCCAACAGACCAAGCTGGACACCACGATGCGGTTCGTTCTCCCGTACGGCAACCGAGAGTGAGCGAAGCGATTCCCTCGCCCCGCAGTGGAGAAGGTCAGGGAGAGGGGCTGACCAAGGTGTACCGCTGGCATATGCCCGGCAACTGGTGGACGCGAAAGCGCCACTACTTCTTGTACATGGTGCGGGAGTTCACGGCGCTTCCTCTGGCCCTGTGGCTCCTCTGGCTCCTCGTCGAGATCAAGCGCGCGGGCGACGGCGCCGCCGCGTACTCGCCGCACGGGACCCCGCTCTTCATCGCTTTCAGCGTGGTCTGCCTTGGGTTCGCCCTGTACCACAGCATCACTTTCCTCAGCCTGGCCGGCGTGATCATCCACGTGAAGGTGCTCGACCATCCCGTCCCCTCGCGCCTGATCGTCCTGTCGCAGTTCGGCCTATGGGCGCTGGCGTCGATCGTGATCGCCGCCGTTTTGATCGGGTTCGCCCGATGAGCACGCAGGCGAAACCTGTTCACAAGCCCGCCCTCGCACACCTTTTCTGGTGGTTCATGTTCGCGCAGGGCGGCGTGATCGCCGCCATCCTGATCCCCGTCCACATCCTGGTGCAGGGCATCCTCGGACCGCTCGGCTGGGTGAACGTCGTCGACCGCCATTACGACACGTGGATCAACGTGCTCGGCAACCCGATCGTCAAGCTGTACCTGCTGGTGCTGATCTCGTTTCCGTTCTTTCACTTCGCGCACCGTCTGCGGTATCTGCTCGTCGACCTCGGCCTGCCGGCGGCCAAGAGCGTGCCCGCGCAGGCTGTCTTTTATGGCGGCGCGGTCCTGGTCACCCTGATCACCATCTGGATCCTGCTCACGACGGCACCGCTCAAGCTCGGGTAACCGTGTTCACGGTCGAGGCGTTCCCCGCGCCTGAGCTGGGCAACGCCAGCTTCCTGGTCGCCGATACCGACCGCGGCGTCGGCCTCGTCATCGACCCGCTGCGCGACATCGACCGCTACTTGCAGGTCGCCTCGAACCTCCATATCAAGGTGACCCACGCGTTCGACACGCACCTGCACAACGACTACGTCTCGGGTCGCCGCGAGCTGGCCGCCGAGACCGGCACCAACATCGACGACGTGAACCCGGATGAGGAGGTCGCGTTCGGCGACGAAACGCTGAAGGCGATCGCCACGCCAGGCCACACGCCCGACCACAAGAGCTACGTGCTCAGCGCGAATGGCCGGCCGTACGCCCTGTTCTCCGGCGGCGCCGTGATGCTGGGGGCGATCGCGCGGACCGACCTGTTCGGCCCGCACCTCGCCACCAAGCTGGCCCTGGAGGCGCTGACCACTCTGCAGGTGCGGCTCCGCGGCCTGCCGGACAATATCCGCGTCTTTCCAACTCACGGCAGCGGCTCGTTCTGCGGCGCTGGCGGGCGCAGCGGCCATGAGACGACGCTCGGCCACGAGCGCGCGACCAACCCGTTCTTCCAGACCACCGAGGTCATGCCCTTCCTGGCGCGCGTTCTGAACCAGCACCGGTTTCCGACCTACTACGCGGACATGCCCGCCATCAACAGCCGGGGTGCGCCGCTCATCGGCCGCACGCCGCCCGCTCTGAAGGCGCTCCAGGCGGACGAGGTGGCACGGCTCATGGATTCGGGCGCAGCCGTGGTGGACGTGAGGTTCGGTCGCGACTACGACCGCGGCCACATCCCCGGCAGCTACAACGTCGGCATCGATGGTCCGGTCAGCGCATGGGTCGGCTGGCTCATCGCGCGCACGCGACCGATCGTGCTGGCCGGCGGCACGCCGGCGCAGCACCGAGAAGCGCAGCGCCAGCTCCTGCGCATCGGTTTCGACAGCATCGCGGGCGAGCTCGACGGAGGGCTCGACGCATGGCGCTCGAGCGGCCGCGACATCTCGACCTTCGAGACCGTGGACGTCCAGGACATGGCCGAATGGGTCTTGAGCGCCGAGCCGACGACGGTGATCGACACGCGGGACGACCACGAGTGGGCGGCCGGCCACGTGCCCGGGTCAGTGCACATGTACGTGCCCGACGTGCCGCACCACGCGCACGACATCCCCACCGAGGCGCCCGTGGCGGTGCACTGCGCGTCCGGGTACCGGGCGGGAATCGCCGCGAGCCTGCTGGAGCAGGCGGGGCTGAAGCGCATCATCCACGTCAACGGCGAGTACTCGGAATGGGACCACTTGCACCTGGCGGAAACAATCCCGAGCTGAGGCGCTGGAGGGCCCGAGCGGCGACGCGCTGGAACTCGACTGCGCTAGAGCGCGGCGAACAGGTCCACGCCGTTGCCGTCCGGGTCATCGACCTGCGCGTACCGCTGGCCCCAAAACGCATCCCACGGCTCCTTGTGAGCCCGCCCGCCCGCCTTGACGAGCTCCTTGAACAGGCGGTCGACCTCGCTCGGAGAGTCGCAGAGGAATGCGGTCGCCACGCGATGGCCGCCTGAGGGCGCGGTCCAGCCCGGGTCGAACTCCAAGACCGACGCCTCGCTGTCGAGCATGAACCGCATCCCGCTGTCCAGCTGCGCCTCGACATGACCGTGGCCCTCCGGGTCAACCTCGTCAGGGAACGGCAGGCCGAGGTGACGATAGAAAGCGACGGCCCGGCTCAAGTCCGAGACGATCACGCCAATCGCATCCAGGCGCGCCATCGTGTTCGAGTGTAGACGCCACGTCTGGACTGGGCTAGATCAGCCGGTAGAACCTCCAGAGGTCAGCCTTGACCGGCAGCACCTCGACGTCCGAGAAACCCGCGTCGCGGGCGTCCAACGCAACCTCATAAAACCCATCGAAAGCCGCTCAGGTGTCGGTGGCCGCCGCCTCCAGCAGGTCCGCGAACTTGCGTCGTGCCGCCGCGCGGCGGGTCGGAATGTGGTCCGTCGGAAACTCGCCCGCAGGGGCCTGGTAACCCGCCAGGATCTGCCGCGCCGCCGACACTCGGTGCACCTCGTCCGCCCCGTCATAGATGCGCGCCGCGCGTGCGTGCCGGTACATCTCCTCCAGGGGCAGGTCCGACGAGTAGCCCAGCGACCCGTTGACCTGGATCGCGCGGTCGATCACGTCGTGCAGAACCTTGGCGCCGAAGAACTTGATCAGAGAGATCTCCTTGCGCGCCGCGGCCGCGCCCTGCGTGTCAATGACCCACGCCGCGTGCAGCGTCATCAGCCGCGCCGCCTGCATCTCGGCCGCGGAATCCGCGATCCAGTTCTGCACCGACTGGTGCCCCGCCAGCTTCTTGCCAAACGCCTCACGCTGCAGAGCACGTTCGCACAGGATGTCGAACGCCCGCCGCGCCTGGCCCAACCAGCGCATGCAGTGGTGGATGCGACCCGGCCCCAGCCGCGCCTGCGCGATCAGAAAGCCGGCGCCCCGCTCGCCCAGCAGGTTGTCCTCGGGCACGCGCACATTGTGATATTTGAGCTCGGCGTGCCCGTAGCCGAAGTGCTCCGTGCCACCCATGGTGTCCACGTTGCGGATCTTCTCCAGGCCCGGCGCATCAGCGGGCACGATGATCATCGATGCGCGCTGATAAGGCCCGGCGTCAGGCTCCGTCACGACCATCGCGATCAAAAAGTCCGCGATCATGCCGTTCGATGTAAACCACTTGTGGCCGTTGATCACCCACTCGGAGCCGTCCAGGACAGCGGTCGATGCCAGCAAGGTGGGATCCGAACCCGCGGTCTCCGGCTCCGTCATGGAAAAGGCCGACCGCATGCGGCCGTCCAGCAGTGGATACAGCCAGCGCTTCTTCTGCGCCTCGGTGCCGAAGTGCGCGAGGATCTCCGAGTTCCCGGAATCGGGCGCCTGGTTGCCGAACACGATCGGTCCCCACATCGACGCGCCCTCGATCTCGTGCATCAAACCGAGCTTGACCTGCCCAAAGCCCTGCCCGCCCAGCTCCGGCGGCAGATGGGTGGCCCACAGCTTCTGGCGCTTCACCTCTTCCTGCAGCGGCCGGATCGCGGCCATGAAACCGCGCTCGTCCGCCTCGATGACCTCGATCGGATACACCTCGTCCCGCATGAACTTGCGCATCCATTCGAGCTTGGCCTCGAACTCCGGCTCAGTCGAAAAATCCCAGCTCATTCTCGAGCCTCCTACATACCTCGATCGAGCAGGGCGATGCCCTCGTCGATCATGCCCGTGATGGTATCGGTCAACCCCTCGTACATGGGGTCAGGCCTCTTACCGCGCCGGTGCAGCATGAGGTTGTAGCCGAAGATCGCGGCGTACTTGTACAGGCTCATCGCGCCGTACCATCGCATCTCGTCGGCCTCAGCGCCATAGAGCCTGTAGAGCTCCTCCACCGACACGTCGATGGCGCCGCCCGGGTTGGGCGCGCCCTGGTACTGGCGCCGGATCGAGACTATGCAGAGGCAGCCCAGGTCGAGCAGCGGCTGGCCGATCTGCGCGATCTCCCAGTCCAGGACAGCGACTACCGAAGGGCCGCGAAACAGCATGTTGCCGTAGTGGTAATCGCCGTGGACGAGGGTGGGCGCCCGCTCGACCGGCACCTGCACCGCCAGCAATCCCCCGAGCTCGCCGGCCCGCACGGTCAGCTCCTCCGGCGCGCGCTGCATGAGCATGGCCCAGCGCATCATCTCGGACTGCAACCCCACCGATTCCTCGTCGCCGATCCCGGTCCACTCGAGCGGCAGCGCGTGCAGGCGCTTGAGCACGTCGACGGCCGCGGTCGCGAGCTCGATCGCCCGGTGCTCGGTGGCGGCCTTCTCGATGCGCGTCCCGTCGACAGCCTCCATGAGGATGAAGGGCCGGCCGTCGATCACGGGGTCGGAGCTCATGACGGGGATGGCCGGAGTGGGGAGGCCCGCAGCGTGCAGGGCGGACATGATCCGGCCCTGGCGCACGACGTCGGCGGGCCCGGCGATGCGCGCGCCGGGCGGCGGGAGCCGCAGCACGTAGCGCGAGGGCGCGTCCTCATCCTCGATCTCCGCGAAGTACGTGAAACCTGAGTGACCCTCGGGGATCTGCTCGACCGAGATCACCAGCAGCTGGGGGCGGCCGAGCATCCCGCGGC
>JBOHUP010000274.1:0-3353 GCA_050734615.1 Candidatus Dormibacteraceae bacterium
TACGCGACCCGCAACCGTTTGGTCTTCTCGCTCGTCCTTCTCGCGCTGGTCGTGCAGGTGGCCGGCCGGGTGGGCGACTACCTGGTCGCGGTCATTTTCGTCGGCGCGACACACAACAACCTCCAGGCGCTGACGATCCTCATCGGCAACGCCTGGCTGGCGACCTACGCCGTGCAGCTGGTCGTGAGCCTGTTCTTCACGCCCTGGGTCTTGAGCAAGCTGGGCGTGAAGAACGCGATCACGCTCCTGCCGGTGTTCACGGTGATCGGTTTTACCGCGGTCGCCATCAGCCCGATGCTCGCCACCGCGCTCGTGCTGTTCATCGTGCGAAACGGGCTTCAGACCGGGCTTGACGATCCCGCCCAGAGCGTGCTGGGAGCGGCGTTGCCGGCGCAGGTCGGCCCGAAGCTGAAGTTCCTGCTCGAGAACGCCGTGCTCCCCGGCGCGGCGGTGATCAGCGGTGTCGTGCTCCTGCTCGCGCAGCGCGCGATCATTGCCAGCGTCGAGGTCCTGGCGTTGATCGGCATGATCACCGCCATCCTGTTCATAGCCGCCGCGATCCGTGTGCGCGGCCTGTACGTCGACGCCATCTACCAGCGGCTCCGCACGCACGCCTTGAGCCTCTCCGACTTCACCCAGGCGCTGGGCCGCCCCAACCCGGTCCAGGTGGCCGAGCTCCAGGGGTACATCAGGGGCGCGGACGACAAGGCCCGGCAGTTTGCGGCGGCGGCCCTGGGCAAGGCGTCGCCTGAGGCGTTCCTCGCCATGCTGCCCGAGCTGCTGGCCTCCCCCGACGCGATGGTGCGCCGGCTGGCTTATCAGCTGGCCCCGGCGGATGGAATCGCCATCGAGCAGCTGGAGGCGGCTCGGCAGGATTCCGACCCGTGGGTGCGGGCGGCGGCGGTGGTCGCCGGGTTGCTGCGCAAGGAGCGCTGGGAGCCGGCCGAGGACGTGATGCGTGATCTCTGGCACGCCGGCGATCCAGAGCAGAGAGCCGCGGCTGTCTGGGCGGCCGCGCTGACCGGCGCGCAGGACACCGTGCGGGAGGCCCTGAACGACCCTGCTCCCCGGGTCCGCATCGAGGCGCTCCGCAGCTTCGCCAAGCTCAAAGGGGAGGTCGAACGGGTGGCCGACCCGCTGATCGCAACATTGCGTGACCGCGACATCGAGGTGCGCCGCGAGGCGCTGAGGCAGGCCTTGCGCTGGACACCTCCGCCGGACAAGGCGCAGGGGTACGCAGAAGCTCTGGCCGACGGTCTCGCCAGCGGCGACCGCGACGTTCGGCGCCTCGCCGCCGAAGCGATGGCCGCCCAATCCCCCGACGCCTTGATGCTCACCCTGCCGCTGCTGATCGCGCGTGACGAAACCTCTGTCGCGACGGTGGAGGCGCTGGTCCGGAGCGGACGGCCGGAACTTTTTCAAAGGGCACGCGCCCACCTCGAAGAGCAGCTCGCGAACGCCGTCCAGCTGGCGCGCGTGTCGGCCCGCGTGGCCGGCGCGGCTCATCGCATGGACGGCGACGAGGCGGCTGGTTATGCGCTCCTTCGAATCGGGCTCGACGACCATGTGGCCAACGCGACCGAGTCCGGATTGGCCGCGATGCGCGCCCTTCACGGCAAGCGGGGGTTCGCGACCGTCGAGCGTGGGTTGCGCTCGGAACGGTCCACCACGAGGGTGGAGGCCCTGGAAACATTGTTAAACTTCGGCCCGGGCTGGCTTGCCGCACCGCTTGCGCAGCTGCTCGAGCCCGAGTCGTTCGACCCGGTCGTGGCGCGCCCCCTCTCGCACGCCGAGCTCGAAGCGCTTGCGAACCATCCCGACCGATGGGTCCGAGAAACCGCGCAGGCGGCCTGGAAAGGCCTCGACGAACACATGAAAGAGCTCATCGCACTGAAACGAGTTGCTCTGTTCAGCACGCTCTCGCTCGAGCAGCTGGCCACCATAGATCGGCTCATGGTCACCCGGCGGTACGCCAAGGGAGAGCCCATCTTCCGCAAGGGTGATGTCGGAGCCGAGCTTTACGTCGTGATCGACGGCGAGATCCGAATTCACCTCGACCACGACGGCCATCAGGTCACGCTGGCCACGTTGGGCGGCGGAAAGGTCGTGGGCGAGATGTCGGTCTTTGACGAGCAGCCGAGGTCGGCAAGTGCCCAGGCGAGCGTGGACACGACTGTTCGCGTGCTCCGCCGCGACCGCATGCAGGCGATCGTCCACGAGCACCCCGAAGTGCTGCTCGAGTTCGTCAAGAACCTGAGCCAGCGGCTGCGTGCAATGGACGAGCAGCTCGAGATCTCGGCGCCACACCCGGAGACCAGGCCCGAAGAAGCCGCCGGCGCGGCGATGGAGTAAGACCTCGTCGCTTGCGCCTTGCGCCAGAGGTCGGCGTAGGGAGACCTGCTACTCGCCGGCGTCGGGTTCGGCCCTGACCTCGATCTTCTTGCGCGCCATCTCGAGCCGCTCGTTGCACACCTTCAGGTAGACCCGCGCCTCGTCAACGGCTTTGAGCGCCTCTTCGAGCGAAAGGTCGCCGTCTTCGAGGAGCTTCAGCTTCTCGTCCAGCTTCTCCAGGGCTTGCTCGTAGGTCAGGTCCTGGCTCAAGGCTCGACCTCCTCGACGCGCGCGCCCAACCGGCCGGCGCCCAACCGGATACGCAGCTTTCGACTGACCGAGGTGTTCGCAGCCGAGCGCAGAACGGCGCCCGAGTCGGCGTCCTGGGTGATGCTGTAGCCGCGCGACAGCACGGACTCCGGGCTCAGCGCGACAAGGCGCTGGCGGCGATGGTCGAGGCCGCGCGCAGCGACCGCGAATCGTTCCGACAGCGCTCGTTCGAGCCGGTGGGCGGCGCGACGGGAGGCGAGGGCGTGGCGGCTTCGAGCCAGCCTTGAGGATGCTATGCCGCCCAGCCGGCGGGCGCGCTCCCGAAGGGCCTCTTCGCGGCGGGCGACCTGGGCCACCGGGCTGAGCCGGCTGAGCTCCGTCGCGGCTCGCGCCAGCCGCTCGCTGCGCCGGCGGACCAGCGCCGGGAGCAATTGCAGCATTCGCTGCTTCTTCACGGCCAGGCGCTCGTGCTCGCGGGCCAGCCGCTGGGTGATCTCGCGATCCATCCGGCGCGCGCGCTCACGCAGCTGGGCTACCAGGTCGGACTTCTTGGGCACCACGCGGGCCCCGGCCTCGGTCGGTGTCCGGCACTCCGCGTCACCGACGAGGTCCGCCACGGTTCGATCCGAAGTGTGGCCGAGCGCTGTGACCACCGGCAGGCGCGATTCGAGAATGGCGCGCGCCACGAGCTCGGTGTTGAACGCGTACATCTCCTCGAAGCTGCCGCCGCCGCGCGCGAGCACGATCACGTC
>JBOHUP010000275.1:0-7118 GCA_050734615.1 Candidatus Dormibacteraceae bacterium
CGACTACAAGGTGCGCATCCTCGACGGCGATGCCGGGACGGCTGCGACCACCCGCGTGCTGATCGAGTCGGGCAAGGGGCTCAAGCGATGGACTACCGTCGGCTGCTCCAGCAACATCATCGAGGCCTCATTGGTGGCGCTCGTCGACTCGCTCGAGTACGCCCACCGAATGGACGGTCAAGGCGACTGACCGCCAAGCCCTGAACGCAAACGGCGTGGCGGCCGGCTGCGGAACGGCGTCTGAACCCGAGAAAGATCGCCTCGTGTGGCGACCCTCAGGCCGTCGCGGCTCTCGACTCCGGGCCATGCGCCCAGTGAGCAGGTGCCGCAAGGGCCTCGCGCAGCTGGCGGTTGGCGCCGGCGAGGTCGCCTCTCCGTTCAAGGATCTCGGCGTAAGCCACACGCGCTCGGCTGAGTCGCTCGCGGCCGCCGGAGGACTCCAGGACCTCGAAGGCCGTGACGAACTCCTTGTCGCACGCATCGTCCTGGCCCTGCGCGGCGGCGATCCGGCCCAGCCACACGTGGCCATCGGCGATGCTGCCAGGAGCCATCTCCTTCTCGGCGATCGCCAGGCCGTCATGCGCCAGCTCGGACGCGAGCTCGAAGTTGCCTTCAGCCGCCGCCAGCTCGGCCAGACTGACCAGGACATCGGACTTACCGATCTCGACTCCCGTCTCCTCGAACAGATGTAGCGAGCGCTCGATATGCGGGCGTGCGGCAACCACCTGGCCGGCCCTCAACAGAAGCAGGCCGAGGTTGTTCTCCGTGCGGGCCAGCGACAGCCGGTCGTTCAGCGTCTCGTGGATCGCGAGGGCGCGCTGGCTGTAGTGGGTGGCCCGTTCGACCTGACCCAACTCCTGGTAGGAGAGGCTCAAGCCGCTATACGTAAGCGAAAGGCCCCGCAGGTCCTGGACGCTGTCGCCAACCGCGATCGCGGCCTCGTAAGCGTCGATGGCCGCCTGCCAGTTCCGATTGGTGGCATGCACGCCGGCGAGGGTCGCCAGCAAGCGAGTTTCGGTCGACGGTGGCAGATACCTGGCGGAACGACCGGTCGCCAGGGCCCCTTCGGCCAGCGACAGCGCTGAGGGGTCCTGCATCAGGTAGGCGCCCTGAGCCTCTGAGCACAGGCATTCGGCTGTCATGACCAGGTCGCCGGTCCGTTCATAGTGGATACGCGCCGCGGATGCGAGCCGGCGACCCAACACCGGTTGACCCTGCCGCACGTAAGCCATCGCGACGAGGTGTCTCAGCCTGGCCTGTGTGTCCAGGTCGAGCTTCCGCTCGAGCAGCTTCTCGCCGGCCGCGACAACATTGGCCAGGTCGTTGATGGCAAGCAGGCGCTCGACCTCGTCCGTCCCCGCCAGCAGTTGTGGGTCTTCGGCGCCGGTGGCGAGAAAGAAGCCCAGGGGCCGGCCGGTGCGCTCGGCGATCAGCGTCAGCGTCTCCATCGAGGGCTTCGCCTTCCCGGTCTCGACGAAATAGATCGCGGTGCGGCTGAGCTGGCCCCCCGCTACCTGCCCGAGGCTGAGGCCGGCCTCCAGGCGCGCCTGCCGGGCCGATCCCGGCTTGATCTCGACGCCTCGGCGCCGGCCGCGGCGGCCGGTCTGCTTTGCCGTTTCGACCAGGACCGGGGACCCGTCGGGGTGCGAAGGGACGGCTGACACTCCGCCAGCTTAATGCAGGCACCCGTCACTTGACGGGAATGATTTGACGCGTCAGGCAGCGCTTACCCGCAGCACGGCGAGATCACGTCCGCGCCGACTCCGATCGAGAGGACCAGGACCAGCAGCGTTGCCAAGACGGCGGCAAAAAACAGCTTTCGCATTCAACTCACCTCCTCTGGCGCGCAGACAGCGCCGCCCCGAAGGCACCGAGAATCCCCTACGAGGGATCAAACGAGGTACGCGGCAGCTAATCTGGCCGGATGACCTGGCCACAGCGTGCCGATCGCGAACGCCGCCGCGACGACCAACGCCGCCGGCACTCGCGCAGGCCTGACGGCGAGCTCGAGAGTCATGACTGTGGCGTCGCCGTGGATCTCGTCTTCCATAAGTCGCCAGCAGCGCCTCCCCTCTAGCTGTGCTGACCCCACGCGGCCTGGCTACAAACTGCCCACGCATGTTAACTGATGCGTCACTTGAATTAACATAGGGGCGGAGAAGTGTCCACACCTCCTTCTCCAACCTACCCGCCCCTGCGGCGTACGCCCGCGACGGGAGCTGGTGGTCGTCCCGCCGGCCGCCTCGTGATGGTCGGATTGGGCGTGCGCGACTGGCGGGCGTTCTCCATCGCGGCGGCGATCGGTGGGACGCTCGCGGTGGCGTTCGTCGCCTGGACCGCCTTTCGGGTCGGCGGAACCCAGGCGACGGTCGCCGTCGACGACATCGGTGAGGCCGTGGCGGCCTTCATCGCCGCGGCCAGCTGCGGCCTGGCCGCGGGGAGAACCCAACGCCGGACCCGCGCCGCGTGGGCCCTGTTCTCCGCTTCGGCGGCCAGCTGGGGCTGCGGCGAGGTCATCTGGTCGGTCTACGAGGTCGGCCTCGGCGTCGATGTCCCATTCCCCTCAGCCGCCGACATCGGGTACCTGCTCGCGGTGCCCCTTGCCGTGGGAGGAGTATTTGCGTTCACATCGGCGCCGGCCCGGCTGACCACGCGAGGCGAGGCGCTGCTGGCCGGAGCCATCATTGCTCTTTCTTTGCTCTTCATCGCCTGGGGGGCGGGCCTGGGCCAGGTGTACGCGACCTCGCCGGCCACGCCGGCGGCGCAGCTGATCGGGCTCGCCTATCCGATCGGCGACATCGTGACGATCACCGTGCTCGTGCTGGCCCTCCGCCGAGCGCGCAGGACGGAGCTAGGCCGGATGTTCCTGCTGCTCGGTGGGCTCGCGTTTGCAGCCGTCGCGGACAGTGCTTTCGCGTATCTGACCGCCAACGGCAGCTACGGCGCCATCGGCAGCGTGCTGGACGCCGGTTGGGTCGTCGGTTACCTCATGATCGCCCTCGCCCCGCTGTGGCCCACAACCGGAGAGGAAGGGGCCAAGGCCGAGGGCCCCATCGAGCTGTGGCAGCTTGCCCTGCCCTGGGCAGCGGTGCTGGCGGCCTCGGCGATCGCGATCCGGCTCGCCGTGATCGGTCACAACCTGGACGCGTTCGGGACCGTGCTGGCCGGTGGGATCGGCGTCTTGCTCGTGGGGAGCCAGGTGCTTTCCCACCGCGACTTGCTTTCGCTGCTGGTCAAGAGCCGGCACGCGGAGTCAGAGCTCGAACGCCGCAACAGCCTGCTTGATGAGATCGTCATGCACGCACCGCTGGGCATCGCCCGAGTCGGCACCGACATGAGGATTCTCGACGTCAATCCTCGCCTGGCCGCGCTGCTGCGAACCGAGCGGAAAAGGATGGTCGGCACCCCGGTCGCCCATTACCTGCACAAGGATGAGTTCGCCAAGGTCTTCGACCGGTTCCAGCCGCTGTGGAAGGGCGCGGTGGAGAGCATCGAGTCGGACAGCCGTGCGATCCGCGGAGATCAGACCGAGGTCTGGCTGCACTGGAGCGCCACCGTCGTCCGAGGCAGCACCGGGTTGATCGACTACTTCCTCGCGATGTACGAGGACACGGACGCAGAGCATGCCGCCAACGAAGCCGCCGCGGCACACCTCGCCGGCGTCGAAAGGTTGAACAGGCTGAAGAGCGAGTTTGTCTCGCTGGTCAGTCATGAGTTTCGCACCGCTCTGGTCGGGATCCAGGGCTTCAGCGAGATGATCCGCGACGCCGACATTTCGATCGATGAGGCGAAGGCGTTCGCGACCGACATCAACAAGGATGCCGAACGCCTGAACCGGATGATCAACGACATGCTCGACCTCGATCGGATCGAGGCCGGCCGGCTCACTCTGCGTGTCGAGCCGGCAAAGCTCAACGCCCTGCTGCAGGAAGCCATCGAGCGTGCGCGAGCCACCAGCGCGAAGCACCGCATCGTTGGCGATTTCGACGCCCGAGAGCCGGTGGCGCAGTGCGATCCGGACCGGGTTGCGCAGGTCATCGCGAACCTGCTGAGCAACGCGATCAAGTACTCCCCGGCCGGAGGCCAGATCGAGGTGGTCAGCCGCGTTCGTGAGGGCCATGTCGAAGTGGCGGTTCGTGATCACGGAATCGGCATCGCTCCCGATTTCCTCAGGCGGATGTTCAATCGTTACGAGAGGTCCGAACAGGGCGGCAGCAAGGTCATCGGCACAGGTTTGGGCCTCGCGATCACACGCCAGATCGTCGAGATGCACGGAGGGAAGATCTGGGTCGACAGCCAGGAGGGCAGGGGCTCCGATTTCCACTTCACCTTGCCGTTGGCCGGAGCGGCGATCGGGCCCGGCGACTAGCTCTTCTTCAGGACTCGCCCACCAGCGACTGGAAGTGATGGACGCCGATTTTCTCGAAGTGCTGAGAAATGATGAACGTCGGCATCGCCCTGCCCGACCAGGGATACCTCGCGGCCATCGAAGAGCTCGCCCACAAGCACGGCGCACTTTGATCTTCGACGAGGTCAAGACGGGTGTCACCTGCTGTCCGGAATCGCCTACCGCGCGGAGGCGGCACCTGGGAGTCAATCCCGCGCATGCCGCTGGAGGGCGACTAGCCCTCGAGGTACGGACCGACCATGGTGGTCAGCTCGTCGAGCGTGGTCAGCGCAGCGTCACGGCCGTCTGGGGAAACGTAGTAGATCAGGCGCTCGACGCCCGCCGCGGCCAGGCGTTCGATCTCCTCGGCCCCTGGCTTGGGGTAGTACGACACCGGGATGGGACCGCGGCCGGCGGCCCTCGCGAGGTCCTGCAGCTCGGGGATGCGTTGGATCACGTCGCCGCGGTTGGGCATCCATCCGTCCCCATAGCGCACGACGCGCTCGAGGATCTTCGGCCCGCTGCCCCCGAGGATGATCGGCGGATGGGGCTTGTGGACCGGCTTCGGCCAGGACCACATCGGCCCGAAATCGACCATGTCGTCGTGGTACTCGGCCTCGTCCTGGCTCCAGATCGCCTTCATCGCCTCGACCCGCTGGCGCATCAGCTTCCAGCGGGTGCTGAATTCGGTCCCGTGATCCGCCATCTCCTCGCGGTTCCAACCGGCGCCGATCCCGAAGATGAAGCGTCCACCTGAGATGAAGTCGAGGCTCGCGACCTCTTTGGCGGTGTGGATCGGGTCACGCTGGATGACCAGGCAAATCCCGGTCGCGATGCGGAGCCTGGTGGTCGCCGTGGCGGCGACCGTGAGCGCGATGAAGGGGTCGATCGTGTGCCAGTAGTGCTTGGGCAGCTCGTCCCCGCCTGCCCATCTCGACTTTCGGCTGGCCGGGATGTGCGAGTGCTCGGCGACCCACAGCGACTCGAAGCCTCGCTCCTCAACCGCCGGCGCGAGCTCCGCCATGGAGATGGCGTAGTCGGTCGGAAAGATCGCGATGCCGAACTTCACACCATCAATGGTGAGCCATCGGGGCGCTTGAATTCCGGAGGCTAGAAGGCCAGCGCTCTCCTGGCCCCGATCGGCGAGACGAGCGCCTGGTGGTCGAGGGCGGCGCACAGGGCCGCGACAGCCTTCCCGTCCAGCCGCGAGCCGGCCTCCTCTCGCAGCACCTGGCGAGCCTGGTTCTGGCTGCAAGCTTTGCGATAAGGCCGGTCAGAGGTCAGCGCGTCGTACGTGTCGGCCACGGCGACGATCCGCGCCTCGAGCGGGATCGCCTCGGAGGTCAGGCCGTAGGGGTAGCCGCTGCCGTCCAGCCGCTCATGGTGATACAGCACCGCAACGACCTCGCGGCTCGATTGGCCGGCCCGGTCGAGCAGGTTCAAACCCATCTCCGGGTGGCATCTCATCAGCGTCCACTCGGACTCATCCAGCGCCGTGTGCTTGCCGAGCACCGCATCCGGGATGCGGAGCTTGCCGATATCGTGAAGCAGTCCGGCCCGGGCCAGGACCCTCAGCTCGGCGGCGCTCATCGAGAGCTGGCGGCCGATGTGGATGCACAGCCGGGCCACGCGCATGTTGTGCTCTCGTGACTCGCGATTCTTGACCTTGAGGCCAAGGACCGCGACTGCATCGAACCATCCCCTGATCTGCTTTACGGACGGTTGTGCTGGCAATTCGGGATTCCCTCCGGCAACTGACTGACGGCTCCAGTTATCCCCGGTGTTGTGCTGGAACGCTTAAGTCCATAACGGTCGGAAGTGTGCCCGCGGTCGCTGATCAATGCGCCGGAAGGCTACTACGCGTAGCCGGTTCATGTCTTTGGCGCGGCCAGCTCCAGGCAGCGGGTTCCCCTCAGGTCGACCCAGTAGCGCTCCGGACCTCGCACGATGCGGATCAGGACCTGCTCGCAGGCTGGGCAGCGCACGACCACCCCCGGCGCGTTCAGGTATACGTCGACCTTGCCCATCACGCTGACCGTGCCGCACCCGTCACAGGTGGTTTGGGCCGTCGTCATCTCGACCGCGAAAAGCTCTCGAAGCAAACCGCCGATGGCGTTCCCGTCCAGCTTCATCTCCTGCAAATCTCACCCTCCTGTGGCGCCGAAGCGCTCGGTCTTGATCGACTCCGGCGGGTAGCCGAGATCGACGAGCAGACGCGAGGCCGTCTCGACGAATGACGTGGGTCCGCAGATGAAGACGGCCGCCGCCTGGGCGACCGGCCACGCGATCTCTTCGACCATCTCGCGGTCGATCCGGCGCGCGTAGTCCGTCCAACCACTCGGCCTGGCCCGGGTCAGCGTGATCGAGACGCTCACCCCATCCTTGGGCGCGGCAACCTTTTCGAGCTCCTCCCTGTAGATGATGTCGTCGGCTGAACGCGACGAGTACAGCAGCCGGACCTGCGCCTTGCCGCGGGCTCGTGCCCGGTGACGCAGCATCGACATCAACGGCACGATCCCAGAGCCGCCGGCGATCAACAAGACCGGCCGTTCGTCGCTCGGGCGCCAGACGAAGAATCCGCCGATCGGGCCGCGCAGCTCGATCCTGTCTCCGGTCCGTACCTCACCGACAAGATATGGCGACACCTCGCCATCCTCGAGCCGCTCCACCGTGATGGCGAGACGAGGATCCACGGGCGCAGAGGCGATCGAGTAGCTGCGCTGCGCCTGAT
>JBOHUP010000276.1:0-9122 GCA_050734615.1 Candidatus Dormibacteraceae bacterium
GTTCACGTGCGTCTGCAAGCCTCCCAGCGAGTAGTCGTCGCCCGGCTTGAGGTGAGCCAGCGCGCCGTCAGGCACCCGCAGGAAAGCCGCCTCCCATTCACGCCGGGCGCCTTCGAAGTCCGCCATCGCGGCTTCACGAGCAGGCATCGCCGGCGCCATTACGCGAAGTAGCTGTGCTGCTGGAGGTAAGCCTTGGCCACGACGTCCGCGTCCTGGTGCTGGAGCTCCACGTCTCCGTCCATCGTCACGAGGTCGGCGGTGGTTAGGCCGGCGCTGACTTTGTTCAGGACGCTCTTCACCTCGTCAGACGCCACCGCGGTCCGAACGACCGGCACGACGTTGTCGGCCGCGATCATGTGCTTGTCATCCTGGAGCACGACCAGGCCAAGCCCGGCGAGGTCGGCATCCGTGCTGAAGACCAGGCCGACCTGGATGCTGCCGTTCTTGAACGCCGCCCGCGTGGCAGGTCCGTCGGTGTCGAGCGTCAGCGTCTTCTTGAAGTTGAGCCCATACACGCTCTTCAGCCCAGGCAGGCAGAATTTGTAGGTCGGGCACTCAGGGCCCGCTCCGAACACGAGCTGCCCCGCGATGGGGGTCAGGTCCGACAGCTTCGTGAGGCTGAACTTGTCCGCGGTGGCTTTGGCCACCGCATAAGCGTTGCCGTCAAACGCGGCTGACGGGGTCAGGGCGACCGCACCGATGCTCTTCAAGTACGTGTTCAGCGTCGCCGTCGTGCCGACCGGGTCTGAGGTGGCTTCGCCCTTGCTCTGGTTGTAGTACTCGAGCTCGCTGGCCGCATAACCGGGGTAGATGTCGATCTGGCCACTTTGCAGGGCCGGCGCGACGACCTTCCTCGTCCCGAGGTCGGGCTTGTAGTTGACCGTGTACCCGTCATGGGCAAGAGCCTGGCCATACAGCTGCGCCAGGATGTCACTCTCGGGGAAGTTGAAGGCCGCGACGGTGATGGTGCCCTTGCTGGACGAGCCACCGCTGCTGGTGCCGCCGCAGGCGGCGCCCACGGTCACCACGGCAACCATCGCTGCCAGTAACCAACCGAACCCCAGTCTTTGCATCGAATTCCTCCTTGGTCCCGAAGCGGGCTTCCCCATCCAACCCCGGGGACGTCCCGATTCTTCCACCTATGCGACCTTTGCGACCGAAACCCGAACCGAGCCTGGCAGCGTCAGGAGCCGGATGCCTCGCGGCACGAGCAGCCGCTGCACCGCAGCCAGGATGAGCTCTGTGGCGAGCGCCAGTGCGGCCACGAGCAGCGCGCCGGCGACCAGTCGAGGCTGATCGTCGCGAGCGAGGCCGTCGACTATGTAGCGTCCGAGGCCGCCGCCCGCCACCAGCGCCGCCAGCGTCGCCGTGGCCACCACCTGGACGGCCGAGGTCCGCACTCCGGCCATGATCAGGGGTACGGCGAGCGGCAGCTCGATCCGGGTGACCTGGGCAAACTCCCGGTATCCCATGCCACGCGCGGCGTCTTTCACGTCGGGATCGACCTCGCGCAGGGCCACGTAGCTGTTGGTCACCATAGGCGGAACCGCCAGCGCGGTCAGCGCGATGACGATCGGCAGGTCCCCCAGGCCGAAGACCTGAAAAGCGATCACGATAATGCCGAAGGACGGTACGGCCCTGCCGACGTTGGAGATGTTGATCGCCAGATTGCCAAAGCGGCCGTAATGGCCCAGGACGATGCCCACCGGCAGGGCGATGAGCGCGCCGATGACCACTGACTCGATCGAGAGCTGGAGATGCTCCCCAAGTCGGGTTGGAATCCCGTCCGGACCTTGCCACTGCGCAGGGTCCGCGATCCACTGCGCGACGCTCGCCACGACGCTCATGCCGATCTCGTCCACGGCACCGCCAACCTCTGAGCGCCAGCGAGCACCAGGTCGGCGAACAACGCCAGCACGATCGACAGCACGGTCGCCACGACCAGCGGCGTGTGAAAGCTCTCGATGAGTCCTCTCAGGATGAGCTGGCCGAGGCCGCCCAGCCCGATCACCGCTGTGATGGTGACGATTCCGATCGTCGAAACGGTCGCGACTCGCAGCCCCGCGAACAGGGCGGGCAGGGCCAGTGGGAGCTCGATCCTGACCAGCCGGGCAAAACGCCGGTAGCCCATCCCGTCGGCCGCGTCGAGCACTTCGGGAGGCACCGCATCAAGACCAACCAGGATGTTGCGGACCAGGACGAGGACGTTGTAGCCGACAAGGGGAATCTCGGCCGTCAGGCCGCTCAGGCCCGTGTACGGGATCAGGAACGCGAACATCGCGATGGAAGGCAGCGTGTAGAACACTCCAAACACGGTGAGGACGGGGAAACGCAGCCTCGACCAACGGTGTGCGAGTACCCCGATGGGCAGAGAGATGGCCATGCCGGCGGCGACCGCGATGATGGTCAGCATGAGGTGCTGCTGGACGGCCGCCAGCACGTACGGAACGTGAGTCGACAGCCACGACCAGTTGATCCATGGGTCGACGATGTCCAGGAATGGCCGGGTCGCCATTCGGATACGGTAAATGACCGGTGATCCGCCTGGAGAACGTCAGCAAAAACTTCGCCGGCGGCTCCAACGCCGTGCGAGACCTGACCCTCGACATCCCAGAGGGCAAGACGTGTGTCCTGATCGGCCCGTCCGGCTGCGGCAAGACCACGACCCTGCGCATGATCAACCGGCTCATCGACCCCGACAGCGGGCGCGTGCTGGTCGATGGCGTGGACACCAAGACGATCGACCCCGCCACGCTCCGCCTGAGGATGGGGTACGTCATCCAGCAGACGGGCCTCTTTCCGCACATGACCGTGGGCGACAACGTCGCCACCGTGCCTCGCCTGTGGAACTGGGACAAACAGCGGATCCAAAAGCGCGTCGAAGAGCTGCTGCTGCTCGTGGGCCTGGACCCGCGCGAGTACAGGGATCGCTACCCGCACCAGCTCTCGGGCGGACAGCGCCAGCGCGTCGGTTTTGCGCGTGCTCTGGGCGCCGACCCGCCGATCCTGTTGATGGATGAGCCGTTCGGCGCGGTCGACCGAATCACTCGTGAGCGCCTGCAGAACGAGTTCATCAACATCCAGCGCTCGGTGCGCAAGACGGTGGTGTTCGTGACGCACGACATCGACGAGGCGGTCATGGTCGGTGACCGGATCTGCCTGTTGAAGATGCAGGCAGGGATCGCGCAGTACGACACGCCCGAGAACATCCTCACGCGGCCGGCGAGCGAATACGTGAGCGAGTTCCTCGGCCGCGAGCGCCTCGTCCGGAGGATGTCGGTCGTCCAGATCGACCCCACGACGCTCGAGCACCCCAGCGCCGGTGCGGCGGCGGGGGAGCCCCACGTGACGCTGTCGAGCAAGCTCACCGAGGCGTTCGCCGCGGCGCTGGCAAGCCCCACGGAGCGCGCCGCGGTCTTCGACGGCGAGCGTTACGTCGGGACGTTCACCGGCACGTCGCTGCTGGAATCGTTGCGGCGGGCCAATACCGAAGGAGAGGATGAGGTTGTCGCTGGAATTTGACGTCGTATGCCTGGGCGGCGGTGTGGCCGGCGAGGCAATCGCGGGTGGTCTCAAGGACAGCGGCATGACCCTGGCTGTGGTCGAGCGCGAGCTGGTCGGGGGCGAGTGCCCTTACTGGGGCTGCATGCCGTCGAAGACCTTCCTGCGCTCCGGTGAGACGTTGGCCGAGGCCGGCCGCGCCCGAACACTTGCCGCGTCGCGAGTGGATTGGGACGTCGATTTTCCCAAGATCTCCAAGCGCGTGCTGTGGATGGCGCGCGACCTCGACGACACGCGGCCGGCGGCGGCGCTCGAAGCGACCGGCGCGAAACTCTTCCGCGGCGTGGGCGAGCTCGTCGACCTGCGCACGGTCGAAGTCGGCGGCGAAAAGCTGGTCGCCCGCAAGGCCGTGGTCGTGGCCAACGGCAGCACCGCCGCCATCCCGCCCATCACTGACCTGGACAAGGTCGACTACTGGACCAACCGGCAGGCCACCCTTCCCCGTGAGCTGCCCGCGACGCTCGTCGTGCTGGGCGGCGGCGCAGTCGGAGTCGAGCTGGGACAGGCTTTCGCGCGCGTCGGGTCGAAGGTCACCATCGTGGAAGCCGGTCCGAGATTCCTCGGCCTCGAGGAGCCTGAAGCCGGCGCCGCCCTGCGCCCGCATATCGAGGCCGACGGAATCCAGCTCGTCGTCGGCGACCCATGCGTGGCGGTCGAGCGCCATGCATCTCAGGTGGTCGTGCACCTCAAGTCCGGTGCGGTCCTGTTGGCGGACCGCCTGCTCGTCGCGACGGGCCGCCGGCCCAACTTCGAGGCGTGGCGTGCCGCCGGCCTTGCCCAGGCCGAGCGTGGATGGCTCAAGGTCGACCCTGAGACTCTCGAGGCTCACGACGGCGTATATGGCGCGGGAGACGTGACCGGAATCGGCGGATTCACTCACGTCGCCTACTACCACGGCCAGGTGATCGCTCGGCGCTTGCGGGGCGAGAATGCACGCGCCGACCACACGGCCGTGCCACGAGTCACGTTCACCGATCCCGAGGTCGGATCGGTGGGGATCTCCGAAGCCGGCGCACGAGCCAAGGGCATCGATGTGGTCACCGCCACGACCGACCCGGCCGAGGCGGCACGCGGATACATCCACGATTTCCGCGGCGGAACGCTCAAGCTCGTGGCCGATCGCAAGCGCGGTGTGCTCATCGGCGCGACGATGGTGACCCCGCGCGCCGGCGAGATCCTGGGCGAGCTGATCCTGGCGATCAAGGTCGGGACTCCGGTGCGCGAGCTGGCGGACGTCATCCACCCGTTCCCCACGTTCAACCGCGTCCTGGGCGCCGCGCTGGGCGATCTCGCGGCCAAGCTCTGACCGGGGCCTTGACGCCCACGGCGCGTTGTCCTGGGTGAACCGTCTTCAGCTCTTTTCAGGGGGCGTATCTCATATGGTCATCACAGTCAACGGTCAGGCGATCACCTTGGACCTTGACACGATCCTCATCTGGGCCCTGGTCGGCCTCGTGGTCGGCTTCCTGGCCAGCCACCTCGCGCTGGGCCACGGGCTCGGCCTGCTGGGGGACATCGTGATCGGCATCATCGGCGCGTTCATCGGCGGGTTTGTGCTCATGGGCCTGCTGCACTTGAGCATCGGTGTGGCCGGGCACCCGGTCATCACCCAGATGATCATGGCCTTCATCGGAGCGGCCATCCTTTTGATCATCGTCAGACTGTTGGGCGGACGCAGATCGACCTATCGACGTCGCGCTTTCTGAGCCGCCTCTGATCATGCCAAGTCCTTGACCAGGCGCCTGGGCGCGGTTCGCTCCCAGGCGTGCCTCACCAACCGCTCGGCCAACTGCCGGCAGAGGCGGCCGAGCCGCACCGACACCCAGTCGAACCTCACGCCTGCACCACCTCGAACGTGAGACGACCCCGCAACCTCGTGAGCGCAGCCAGCACAGGGATTCCCAGCGCGCAGACCATCACGACGTTGCCCATCGCGCGAAACGTGTCGTAGGCGAGGGACGTCAGCAGGTAGTACCGACCGAAGTGCAGGAGCGCGGTGGCGGGCGACAGGCCCGGCAGCCAGCCGAGCGTGGGGTTGCCGCGATAGACCGGGACCCAGTCCGTGACGTCGAGCAGGGCGCCGAAGACCCAACCCATGAGCCCCCCGACCGCAGCCAGGACGACCACATCACGCCAGCCTGGCGTGGCGCTGCGCCAGTGGCCCGCCAGGCCCGCCGCCACGCCGACCCAGCCCACCCCGAACACCTGGTAGGGCACCCATGGCCCGATGCCCCCGCTGAGCAGCGCCGAGACGAGGATGGAGAGGGCCCCGGCCATGAACCCGAACGAGGTCCCCAACACGTAACCCGCGCACAGGACTAGAAAGTAGATCGGGTTGAAGCCTCCGATGCCGGTGATCACGGCCAGGCGTAGGGCGGAATCGACGGCTGCGATCGCCGCCAAGAGGGCGATCGCTCGCGCATCCAGCTGGCGCGTGCCGGCCTCCACGAGCATGAGCCCCGCCACGCAAGCCAGCATGAGCGTCCACGCCGGCGTGTCGGCGGGAAGGCCGCTGCCCAGGAAAGGCCAGCAGAAAAGGACGATCCCCGCGAGCGAAACCAGCCCGACCGGAAGCGCTCGGCTCATGCGATCGCCGCCTGCGACGCTCTTTCACTGACCCTACCACCAGAAATTTCGACGACGCGGTCCGCGAGCGCGGTCCTCAGCGCCACGTCGTGCGTCGCAAGGACCACCGCCGTGCCCGCGTCGCGAAGCGCCGCCACGACCCTGATCAACGCGTCTCGGGCGGCCCCGTCCATGCCGCGGGTGGGCTCGTCGAGCAGCACGAGGGCCGGCCGTCCGGGCAGCACCGCCGCCAGCGCCGCCCGCTGACGTTCGCCGCAGGCGAGGTCGCGTGGATAGCGGTCCGCGACGTGCAGCAGGCCGAGCGCCTGGAGGATCGCCTCGGGGCGCTCGGAGTCGGCGGCGCGCTTGAGCGTGAAGCTCACCTCGGCCAGCACCGTCGGCCGGTGCAGCAGCGCCGTCGGATTCTGGGGCAGGTAGGCCGTCCTCCCGGGACGCCGCTCGACCCGCCCGCTGAGCGGGGCCAGGGCTCCTGCGATGACGCGAAGGAGGGTCGTCTTGCCCCCGCCGTTGGGCCCGCTGAGCGCCACCACCTCGCCCGAGCGGCCCGTCAGGTTCGCGCCGTCCAGGACGACGTGGTCGCCGAAGCCTGCGGTCACGTTGTGGACCGACCAGGCTTCAGGCCCGGGCCGGATGGCGCGGGGCAGGGCCCGGGTGGGGGCCGGCGCAGACCAGGACGCCGGGTCAACTGTCGAAACCTGGCCCCCATCGACGAGGATCAACGTGGCGGCGGACTGCGCCAGGCGCTCCAGGCGGTGCTCCGAGATGATGACTGCGCGGCCGTCACGCGCGGCGGCCATGGCCGAGGCGACCACCATCGCGGCACCGGACGGGTCGAGCTGCGAAGTGGGCTCGTCCAGGACGACGATGCGCGGCCTCATCGCCAGCGCAGAGGCAAGTGCGACCCGCTGGCGCTCGCCGCCGCTCAGCGTCTGCACGCGGCGGGTGGCGAGGTGAGCGACGCCTGCCGCCCCGAGTGCTTCCTCGACGCGAGCGGCGATCTCGATGCGCGGCGTGGCGAGGTTCTCCAGTCCGAACGCGACCTCGCGGTCGACCACGTCGTAGACGGTCTGGAGCTCTGGATCCTGAAACACAAAGCCGACCGTGCGGGCGAGCCGGCGCGTCGGCGTCGCGAAGACGTCGATGCCGGCCACCTCCGCCGCCCCGGCGATGCGACCCCCGTGAAAGTGCGGCACGAGGCCGTTGAAGACCCGCAGCAGCGTCGACTTTCCGCCGCCGGAAGGCCCGGCGACCAGGGTCAGGCCGTCATCGACTGAAATCGTGACGTCACGCAGTGAGGGCTCTCGCCCATCGGGATACCAGTACGTGACGTGGCTCAGGCGCGCGATCGCCACAGCACCACCGGGGCGAAGAGAAGCAGGCATGCGAGCGCGGGGCGGGCGTCGATGCCGGGAGCCGAGAGCGTCGGGTACGGTGCCCAGTCCGCCGCCCAACCGGCCGCTTGAGACGCGATGAAGCCGAGCAGGGCCAGAGCCGAAGCCGCCACGAGCACCCAGTCTTGGGCGCTCAACCGCGTCCCCTGTACAGATGTCCGGGGCCCTGAGCCGTACCCGCGCGCCTCCATCGACTCAGCCAGCTGGATCGACCCCTCAACAGAGGTGAGGACCACGGGAACGACCACCTCCGACCACGAGCGCGGGCCGCGCGGGCGCCAGCCGCGCAGCCGCTGCGCTTCGGTGACCTGCACGAATGAGTTCGCTACCGACGGCACGAGGTTGAGCGATGCGGCGATCGCGGTGCCCGTGCGGGCGAGGGCCGAGGGCAGCGCGTCCATCACCTGGTGGGACTTGAGCAGCAGCGAGAAAGGTGCGGCCGCCAGGATCGCAGCCGCGATGGTGACGCCGCCGGAGACCCCGTACGCAAGGGCCTCCAGCGTGTAAGGACCTCCGACGGCCGGGATCGAGTCCGGCAACGAGAAAAGCACCGTCGTCCCGAGATGAGCCGAGACAAAGTTCAGAGCCGTCGCGAAGACCGCCACCAGGGCGACCCCGGCGACCAGCGGACGCATGCGCGACGGCCCGACACCGGCGGCGAGCGCTGCCAGCGCGGCCGCCAACACCAGCGTTTTGTAAACAGGGTTCGACGTCGACAGCACGATGCACAGGCAGGCGGCCGACCAGGCCGCCACCGCCCGAGCGTTCATCGGTCGCTACTCCTTGGCCGGCGGCGGCGGGGCGGGCGAGGGGTCCGCGGGCTGCACGTAGTGCCAGCCGATCGCGTCCTTGTCGTGGAGAGCCAGCTGCGTGTAGCCGTTGGCGGCCTGAGCCCAGGTGCCGTTGGTTTCGACGAAGAGCGCCCAGTAGGGCTGGTTGGTGGGAAAGCATTTGTCGAACGTCTTCGGCTCGTTGTCGACCTGACAGACCGCCTTGCCGAAGCTGAACGTCTGAGCCTGATATTCGATCTTGGAGGTGTCCATCAACGATTGACCATCGATCGTGTCGGTGCTGAAACCGACGCATTTCTGTGTCGTGGCGCCCGAAAGGTGCTCGACGACGATGTACGCGCGGTGCGGCGCGCTCGCGTTGACGCATGTGCCGGCCGGGCTCGAGGTGGCTGTGGTCGTAGTGCTGCCACATCCGCTGCCGGCGCCGAGGACAAGAGCCAGTGTCGCGCTGGCCCAAATGAGGTGGTGGCGCAAGGTGATCCCTCCAGGCGGTCTGCCTTCCCCGAACGCGCTGCTTTGAAAGCCGACCGCCATGGAGCTTCCGTGCCGTTGCGCGCGGACGGGATGCCGTTGAGGCGTTCAGGTCTCCTGGCTCGCGGATCGCCGCCCTCGTCCGCCTTCCCGAGGCCTTTGCCCCAGTGGCTTTATTCGGACGGAGGCTCCCCGCTCACAGTTGCGCGACAGCTCCGGTTTCACACCGGATTCCCTTGGTGCCCGACAGGAATCTTAGCTCTTCCCTTCCGTCGCGCCGGCCGCGGTGAGTCGCTGATAATAATAATGTCGTGTTACCTGG
>JBOHUP010000277.1:0-6110 GCA_050734615.1 Candidatus Dormibacteraceae bacterium
GTCCCATCTCCGTGTCGTCGGACATCGGGTCGCCCACCTTGAGCGAGCCGATCGCCGGCAAGAGGTCGCCGAGCAGCTTCTCGTGGATCTTCGGTCCGGCGATGATGCGGGTGGCGGCCGTGCAGTCCTGGCCGGCGTTGAAGAAGCCAGCGATCTTGATCCACTCCACGACCTTGTCCAGGTCGGCATCGTCGAACACGATCACGGGCGCCTTGCCGCCAAGCTCGAGGTGAACGCGCTTGAGCGTCGAGGCCGCCGCGCGCGCGACCTCTTTACCTGTGGCGACGTCGCCGGTGAGCGAGACCATCGCCACGCCCGGGTGCCGCACGATGCCCGCGCCGACAGGCTCGCCGTCGCCGGTGATCACATTGAGGACGCCGGGCGGCAGGATGTCGGCGGCGAGCTCCGCAAAGCGCAGTGCGGTGAGCGGAGTCCATTCGGAGGGCTTCAGCACGACGGTGTTGCCCGCGGCCAGCGCCGGGGCCAGCTTCCACGCGGCCATCATCAGCGGATAGTTCCAGGGCGCGATCGAGCCGACGACCCCGAGGGACTCCCGCCGCAGGAAGCTCGTGAAACCGGACATGTATTCGCCTGCGGCCCGCCCCTCCAGAACGCGCGCCGCGCCCGCGAAGAAGCGGAAGCAGTCGGCGATGGGAGGGATCTCCTCCGACTTGGTGGGGGCGAGCGGCTTTCCAACGTTCTCTGACTCCAGGCGAGCCAGCTCGTCGGCGTTGGCCTCGATCGCCTCGGCCAGCTTGATCAGGCGCTCGCTGCGGTCACGCGGGGTGCTGTCGAACCAGACCTCGTCGTACGCCTTGCGCGCGGCCGCGACAGCGCGGTCCACATCGTGCTCGGTGCCTTTGGGCACGTGCGCGATGACCTTGCCCGTGGCCGGATTGATGACCTCTTGCTCGGCTCCCTCGCCGGGGGTCCATTTGCCGCCGATGAACATCTCGTGGCGTCGCAGCGTCGTGCTCATGACTCTCTCCTTGCCCTCACCGAGTTACCCGCGCGCGACTTCTCCGAACGCCGCGCCGAGAATGTCCAGCCCTTCGTCGAGCTGCTCATCGGGGATCGTCAGCGGCATCAGCGTTCGGATCACGTTGTGATGCAGCCCGGCCCGCAGAATGATCAGCCCGTGCTCCCGTGCCGCGACCATCACCTTCGCCGTCTCTTTGTCCGCCGGCGTCTTGTCGCCTCGATCGCGCACCAGCTCGACGCCCGCCATCGCGCCCATCACCCGGACGTCGCCGATCAGCTCGTGCTCGGCCGCCCAACCCTGCAGGCGCTCCTCGAGGATGGAGCCGATCCGCGCGGCGCGCTCCGGCAGCTTCTCATCGCGCATCACGTCCATCACGGCCAGGCCCGCCGCGCACGCGACCGGGTTGCCGCCGTAGGTGCCGCCCAGACCGCCGGGGTCGGGGGCGTCCATGACCTCGGCGCGGCCGACCACGCCTGAAAGAGGAAAGCCGGCCGCCAGGCTCTTGGCCACGGTGACCAGGTCGGGCTTGACCCCGGAATGCTCGATGGCGAAGAACTTTCCCGTCCGGCCGAAGCCGGTCTGGATTTCGTCGACGATGAGCAGGATGCCGTTGCGGTCGCAGATCTCGCGCAGCCTCTCCAGGAACTCCTTCGGTGCGGGCACGAAACCGCCCTCTCCGAGCACCGGTTCGATGATTACGGCCGCCACCTGGCTGGCGGAGACCTCTGAGTCGAAGAGGCTCAGCAGAGAGGCGAGCGCACGCTCGGTGTCCCAGCCGCGGTACTCGTAGGGGAACGGCGACTGGTAGATCTCGGAGGCGTAGGGACCGAAGTTCTGCTTGTACGGGCTGACCGAGCCGGTGAGGCTGAGCGCCAGCAGAGTACGGCCGTGGAAGCTGCCGCGGAAGCTGATCACGGCGGTCCGCCCGGTGTGGGCTCGAGCGATCTTGACCGCGTTCTCCACGGCCTCGGCGCCCGTGCTGAAGAAGATCGCCTTCTTCGGCCCGTCCAGCGGTGCGACCTCGCAAAGCCGCTCGGCGAGGCGCAGGTACGACTCGTACATCACGACCTGGAAGGAGGTGTGGGTGGCCCGCTCGAGCTGCGTGCGCACGGCCTCCATGACGCGCGGGTGGCCGTGGCCCACGTTCATGACGCCGATCCCGCCCGCGAAATCGAGGTAGCGGCGCCCGTTGACGTCCCAAAGCTCTGCGCCCTTGGCGTGATCGACGACGAGCGGGTGCGCGGTGGTGATGCCGCGCGGGACGTAGCGTGCCCTGAGCTCGGCCAGATCGGTGTCGGCGGCCTGGTCCTTTCCTGGCAATGCCGCCCCATTCAAGCAGATACGATCCGGGCCTGTGGACGAGCCCTCAGAGGCGGTGGCGCAGCTTTGGCCCGGCCGTGCGGCCACGATCCTCGAGCTCGGCGGTGGGATCACCAACCGCAACTTCAAGATCGAAGTCGACGGCGGCGTCTATGTGCTTCGGATGGGCGGCGCCAGGACCGAGCTGCTCGGGATCGACCGGGCCACCGAGCACGCGGCGAGCCTGCGCGCCTATGAGGTGGGAGTCGGCCCGGAAGTGGTGGCGTTCGTGCCGTCTCAGGGTTGGCTCGTGGCGAGATTCATCGAGGGTGGGCCGATCACGCCGGCGGGGATGCGGGAGCCTGCGACCTTAGGCCGCGTTACCCGGGCGTTGCACAGGTTTCACTCCGCACCGGCGATTCCAGGTCGCTTCGACTCTCATCGCGTGGTCGACGACTACCGGGCCAAGGCGGAGTCGTTCGGGGTCACCATCCCGGCGGAGTGGCGGACCGCGCACGAGATCTCGGAGCGCATCCGCAAAGCACGTGGTGCTCAGCAGCTCGTCCCATGCCACAACGACCTGTTGAACGCGAACTTCCTGGACGACGGTGAGATCCGGATCGTCGATTGGGAGTACGCCGGTATGGGCGACCGGTTCTTCGACCTCGCCAACTTTTCGGTCAACCATGAGTTCTCGGTCGATGACGACCGAAGGCTTCTCGCCGAGTATTTCGGCGCTGAAAGCGACCAGCACCTGGCTTCGCTGCGACTGATGCGGTTCATGTCCGACTTCCGTGAGGCGATGTGGGGAGTCCTGCAGAGCGGGATCTCGGAGCTGGACTTCAATTTCAAGGACTACGCGACGGAGCACTTCGGCCGAATGGCCCGTACGGCCTCAGAGCCTCAGTTCGAAACCTACCTTCGAGGTGCGACAGGCCACTCCGTCGAATTCGGCGGCACCTCCCCATGAACGGGGATCGCTCATCGCCTCGACCGGGTGGAGAGGTACCCGCGATGCGCAGGCGGGGCGTCTGGCTAGCGGCGGATGTGGTTGCCGGCTGGGTCGTACAGCGGTTCTCTGGCGACCCGGCCTGGCATCCACGTGCCGAAGATGTCGACTTCGACCGCGGCGCTCTCGCCCATATCAGCGGGGACGTATGCGTAGGCGATCGATTGGCCTACGGTGTAGCCGTACCCACCGCTGGTCACGCGCCCCACGACCTCGCCGTCCAGGCGCACAGGCTCTGACCCCAACGCAACCGAGCGGGGGTCGTCCAGCACCAGGCACGCCAGCTTGGTTTCGGCCGGTTTGGATTTCTTGGCAAGCAGGGCCGCGCGGCCGATGAAGTTGCCCTTGTCGAGCTTGACGCAGAAACCCAGGCCGGACTGGTACGGATCCGACTCCGGACCGATGTCGGCGCCCCAGACGCGGTAACCCTTCTCCAGCCTGAGTGAGTCGACCGCCTTGTATCCGCCGGCGACCAGGCCCGCGTCGCGGCCCGATTCCCAGATGTTGTCCCACAGCCGACGGCCAAACTCGGCTGGACAGTACAGCTCCCACCCCAGCTCGCCGACATACGTGACGCGTAGCGCAAGGCAGGGCACCGAACCGACTGCGAGCTGACGCGAGGTCATGTATGGAAACGCGCCGTTGCTGAGATCAGTCGTGGTCAGGGCCTGGAGAATGTCGCGCGCGCGAGGACCCCACAATCCGACGCAGGCGTAGGCGGAGGTGACGTCTTCGACATATACCGATCCGTCGTCGGGTGCGTGGTCGCGGACCCACGACAGGTCGTGCTGGCCGAAGGCGGTCCCGGTGACGATGCGGAAGCGGTCATCGGCGAGGCGGGTGACGGTGAAGTCGCATTCGATGCCCCCGGCATCATTCAGCATCTGCGTGTATGTCAATGTGCCGACCGAGCGTGCGACGCGGTTGTCAGTCAGGGTTTCGAGGAACTCCGCGGCGCGCGGCCCGCGGACCTCGATCTTCGCGAACGACGTGAAGTCGAACACCGCCGCTGTCTCCCGGCAGGCTCGGTGCTCCACGCCGATGGCGGGAGACCACAGCCGCCCCGCCCATCCGCGCGGCCGCAGCGTCTGGTCGCCGCGTGACCCGTTGGGCTCGAACCAGTTGACGCGCTCCCATCCCGACTTCTCGCCGAACGCGGCGCCGAGATCGGAAAGCCGCGAGTAGAGGGGGGAGAGTCGAAGCGGTCGCCCGGCGCTGCGCTCGTGCCCGGGGTACTTGACGTCGTAATAGGTCGAGTAGACCTCACGCGTGCGCTCGAGGGTGTAGTCGCGGCTCGTGTAGTGCCGGCCGAACCGGCGCGAGTCCATCTCCCATGTGTCGAGGCTCGGCTGCCCGTCCACGATCCACTCGGCGACCAGCCGGCCCATGCCGCCCGCGCCTGCCAGGCCATGGGCGCAGAAGCCGGCCGCGACCCAAAAGCCGTGTACCTCGCTTGGGCCAAGAATGAACTCACCATCGGGCGTGAACGCCTCTGGCCCGTTGACCAAGCGCACGACCTCGGCGTCCTTGATCGACGGCGTACGCACGATGGCGTTGGTCATCAGCGGCTCGAACCTGTCCCAGTCGGGCTCGAGGAGGCGCCCGTTGAAGTCGGCCGGGATGCCGTCGAGGCTCCATGGCGCGGGGTCGCGCTCGTAGCCGCCCATGATCAGTCCTCCTGATTCGGGTCGGTAATAGACCAGGAGCGACGGGTCGCGCATCGTCGGCATATCCGTGGGCAGGCCCGACGGTTTGGTGATGAGGTATTCGTGCGCCATCGGGATCAGCGGGACGTTGACGTCGGCCATGCGGCCGATCTCCGGAGCGAAGATGCCGCCGGCGTTGATCACCAGGTCGGTCGCGATGGCGCCCATGTCGGTGATGACGCGGCGAACGTGGCCATGAGCAACCTCGATGCCGGTCACCCGCGTGTCCTCGCAGATCTCGGCGCCTCGGCGCCGGGCGCCCTCGATCAGCGCGAATGTCAGCTGGCTCGGGTCGATGTAGCCGTCGGTGGGAAGGAACGCCGCGCCAAGCACGCCGTCGGTCGACATCGGCGGGAACATGCGGCGGGCCTCCTCGGCGGGCACGAGCTCCAGGGGCAGTCCGAAGGTCTTCGCCCAGGCGGCCTGCCGCGTTAGCTCCTCCATACGTTCGGGGCTGGAGGCCAGGCGCAGCGAGCCGACTTCGTGCCACCCCGTCTCCATGCCGACCTCGTAACCCAGGTTCCGGTAGAGATCGACTGAGTTCATCATCATGCGGGTCAGGCTCAGTGAGCCGCGGAGCTGGCCGACGAGCCCGGCGGAGTGAAAGGTCGAGCCGCTCGTCACGCGCGAACGTTCGACGAGCATGGTGTCGGTCCAGCCGAGCCGGGTCAGCCAGTAGAGGATCGACGCGCCGCCAACCCCTCCGCCGATCACGACCGCGCTGGCGTGTGTCCTCAATGCGCTGACAAGTTTGAGGAAACTTGGGAAATGGCGGCCTCCGCCCTCACCCTGGCCCTCTCCCCATGGCGGAGAGGGCCAGGGTTTGAGGAGCTTAGGCGGCTGGGGCTTCGGCCGGAAGGATCGCCTTGGTCTCGGGGGCGTTGCGCTGGGCAAGCACGTAATAGATCACCCCAACGAGGAGGATCAAACCGAGGGTGAACTCGTAGACCGGGATGCCGGCGAGAGGTCCGCTGATCGTCGTGTTCGATCCGACGGTCAACAGGTAGCTCAGCGGCGGGTTCTGGGCCCCGACGGCAACGTTTCGCGGCCACAGGAAGTTGACCTCCATCGTGACGCCCCACACGAGGGCGAGGATGTTGACGATGGTGCCCCA
>JBOHUP010000278.1:0-4149 GCA_050734615.1 Candidatus Dormibacteraceae bacterium
CACGGAGGCTTTGCAGGACTCATGCTTGGCTCTGTCAGTCAACAGTGCGTCCATCACGCGCCTTGTCCTGTCGTCGTTGTGCGCACCCGTGAGGACATCGCAAATGATAATGAGCTCGCCCACGCCACCGGGAAAGTGGGCGGGTCCACAGTCTGATTCGGTGCCGGCATTCAAGGCGAAGCGGGCGCGGTCTTCGTAAGACTGTCCTCGATCGCCGCGACCAGACGCTGGATACCGGCGCTTCGCGTCGCGACGACGCAAAGCGAATGCGGTGGACCTGCGCGACGGAAGTCCTCCCAGCGCACACTGGCGTTTTTCGATGGAGTGGTTGCGATTTCTGTCACTCAAGCCAGGGCCAAGAGTCTCCGCAGCTTGCCGTTGCGGTAGTGAGCGGGCGGTCGGGCGTTCGTTCGCCCAGAACGTCGTCGCCGGCCTCGACAGAATGCCCGGCTGCCCAGTCTCTCAGTTGGCCTTCTGCTGAGGTACCCAGAACTGAACCGTCGTGCCCGTGCCCACGTCGCTGGTGATGGCGAAACGCCCTCCAGCAAGTTGGATTCGCTCCCTCATAGCTATAAGACCTATGTGTCCGGGCGTGATTTCCGCCGGGACCTTGAACCCGACGCCATCGTCCTGGATTACCACCTCGATTGCCCCTTGAGCGTCGCGGAGAAGTATTGCCACGTGTGAGGCTTGGGCATGTTTTCGCACGTTGTTGAGTGCTTCCTGGCAAGCCCGGTACACCATCAACCGCGCGTCGGGCTCCAGCTCTCGCAGAAGCTGGCTATCGATCGCGAGCTCCGGATCGATACCGGTCGTCGTTTGCTCGAAATAAAAGCGAAGGGCAGTCGCGAGGCCCAACTCGAGTGCATCTGGTCTCAGGTCGAAGATCAGCCGCCTGAGCCGCCGGCCGGATTCGGAGAGAGCTGAACTGAGCTCCCCAAGAGACCGCTTCTGATCTGGGTCATCAAGGCCCTCTGCTACCAGTTGAAGCCGCATGCCGAGACCAGCAAGGATCTGAAGGGTGTCGTCGTGTATATCAGTCGCAATCCGCTTCCGCTCCTCCTCCACCACGAAGCTCAGTCTTTCGATGAGGCGCTGCCTAGCTTCGTCCACCTCCTTTAGCCGACGCAGGCTTTCCGCCGTCGCTTGTTCGGCGTGCAATCGGCTGAAGAATTCGGCGAGGGTGTTCGCCGTGGCGCGGATGAATAGAAGGTCCTCCTCGGTGAACAGCCGGTGTTCCTTGGTGTATGCGGCCAACTCGCCATAGGGTTGAGGGTCGCCTTGAATCACCGCCCGAATCCCGCTGCGGACATAGTGTTCGCGCAGCAGCCATGAGGATTCAAATCGTGTATCCGTCTGAAAGTCTTCAATGATCAGTGGTTCGTTGCTTTCGAACCCATACCCCGCCGATGTGTTTTTTAGAGGGATCGTGGCGGTGCCAACTAGCCCTTGCCGCCAGCCGACCCCGGCTCGCAGCAGTAGGTTTTGTCCATCGGGGAGTAGCTCGAGGACACGGACGTAATCCAATTCGAGGGTGGAGGCGACGAGAGAAACTGCGCGATCCATGAGGTGCTGGGGATTGTTGCCCATGAGCGCCAACCGACCGAGTTCGGCAATGCCTGCCTGCTGTTGTTGTCGAATATTCTCGTGGTGCAGCAGCTCAAGCCTTCGAATCAGATCCTTTTGAGTTTCGTATAGACGTGCGTTTTCAATTGCGACTGCGGCCTGGCTAGCGAATGTGGAGAGCAGGCGTCCCTGGTCATGTGAGTAGCCTTGTTTGCGGTTGGCAACCCCGACCATGCCAATGACCTCGCTACCGACCCGCAAGGGAACACCAAGGTACGTTCGGACGGGGGGGTGCCCGCTAGGCTGGCCGAGCCTCCGGGGGTCGTTGATCACGTCGTTGGAGATACAAATACGCCCCTCGAGAACCACCATGCCGAAGAGCGTCGGACGCACCGGTATCAGCCGAAATCGTTCGTAGAAGGTGGGGTCGGATGGCTCGAAGCCCTTGATAGCCGCCACGTCCATCATTTGCTTGCTTGCGTTCAGTAGGCCGACGAATCCAAATTCAGAGCCTGTCACTTTGAGGCAATACTCGAGGGCCCGATCAAGGACCTGGGGAAGTTCGTGGAGCCTCGACACCTCCACCCAAATCCCGTGGAGAGACTCCAGTTGCCGGTAGAACTCCAATTCTGATCCCGTTTCGGGAGATGGCCGGCGCGGTCGCTCTTGCCGTCCGCGAGAATTAGAAGCGGCTACCTTCCGCATTGACTCGATCCTAGTCTGCGGTGCTACTTGGCGTTAGAAGCGCCGACTCAGACGTCACCGGGTTGATTACGCAAGTCCTCGCCAGATCGCGAAGCCGCCAAAATCGATGCCACGATCTCGTCATTCGTGCTGGCGCCCTTGATCAGGAAACCTGTCGCTCCCGCACTGCGCATCCTGCTTTCGGTGCCTGGGTCGCCGAAAGCAGAGAGGCAGAGCACCGCAGTTCCAGGGCTGACCCGGCTAATCTCGCGCGCAGCGTATACGCCTCCTCCAGGCATCTTGTAGTCGAGCACCGCAACGTCGGGACGAGAAGAAACCGCCAAAGCAATGGCGCTCTGGGCATCGACGGCGGTCCCCACTAAGATGAGGTCCGGCCTGGCCTCAATCAGTTCACTCAGAGCAACTCTGATTACAGCATCGTCGTCCGCCACGAGTACGCGTACATTTCTTGGGCCGGCTTTCATGAGTTCAGGTTGCATTTGGCCAAAATTCGGCTCATCGTTCATCGTCTTGCAATTTGACCGCCCCATCCAATCGCCATTCGAGGGTCTGCGGGCTAGTCCAAGTGAGGTAGGCCGGCGCTCTCGGGCTCGATCAATCCGAGCTGCACGGCCCGGACAACTGCCTGCATCCTGTTGTGCACCTCGAGCTTGGCGATCAGGTTTCTCACGTGGCTCCGGGCGGTCCCATACTCGACACCGAGTCGCACCGCCAGAGCGTGGTTGTCCAGGCCCTCTGCCATCAGCCGGAGAACCTCGCGCTCACGGCGTGTGAGGGTGTCAATAAGGTGTGTCTGCTCTCCTTTCTGGCTGATTAGCGCCGCCAGGTCGGAGGCCGAGATCAACATCTCGCCCGCCGCCACGCGGCGCACCGCGGAGACCACCTCTGTCGCGGCGTTGGCTTTGAGCAGATAACCCCGCGCGCCAACCTGGAGTGCTGCCATCAACGCCGCTGGGCTCTCAACGGCGCTCAGAAAGAGGACCCGGACCTTGGGAAGTGCTCTACGAATGGCCGCCACGGCTTCCGCACCATTTCCGTCCGGCAGCCGAAAGTCGACGAGGACGACATCCGGCCGGCACTCCTTCTCCAGCCGCCGAGCATCCTCGACGGTAGAGGCGAGCCCAACGACTTCAAGGTCGGGCTCTCGGCCGATTAGGGATTGCAAGCCTTCGGCGACGACCTTATGGTCCTCCACGATCAGGACCTTCACCGTTTTCGTGGCGAGCGAATCGGTCCCGGCTGCTTTCATGGCATCAACGATACATCTCGACCGCCGTGCCTCCGATGTGCTCCCGCTGATTCAAAACGCGACGCAGGAGCAAATCTGGGCGAACGCGACGACCTATCTGCTCGGACCGTCCCCAATCAGTTGCCAGCGGTGCTGATTGGAAGGCCAGCAGCTCAGCTGGTTGGACCGGAGATTGCGATCGATGTCACTCACGGTTGCTCGTGATCGCTGGCTACGTTTGTGTCGTCGTCGCTGCGGCAGTGATCTCGTCTCGGCGCGACATAACCAATTGACGGGAGCGCCCTCGAAACCTGCTCGGGCCCCGCTACAGACTCACCACATGCGTACTGTCCCCAGGTGGCCGAAACTGAATCGGCCCTTAGACAGCGCGCTTAGCTCGGCCGGGCAACGAATTTCATGGCCTCACGAGCGAGTGTCAGCCATCGCAGCTTTGAAGTTGGGGAGACCACAAACCATTCACGCATCGGTCTGCCTTTTCCTGCGTCGAAGAGCTCCCCCTCGCCCGACTCGACCAACTCGTCCACGCGCCGGCTAGGCAGCTTCACAACCAGTTTGTCTCGAACCAGCATCGCGAAAATTTTGCCGTCGATCTTCAGCTGTCAGGTCGAGCCGAATCCCTTGCCCTAGCC
>JBOHUP010000279.1:0-7752 GCA_050734615.1 Candidatus Dormibacteraceae bacterium
GGTTACCATCGGGCGCAAATATTACAGCCGAGGCTTCACTTGACATCCCCGTTACCACCGCTGCCTCCGAGCGAGGGCTGTGCGGGGGTACGGGCCCCGGTCCGCATCTCCTGTCATCCGTAGAATCGCGTAAACGGTGCCGGAATACGCTGCCCTTGATCTCGAGACGACCGGTCTCGACCCGGCCCGGGACCGAGTCATCGAGATCGGCGCGGTCGCTTTCACCGCGGATGGCGTCACGTCGACGCTCGAGCAGTTGGTCGATCCGGGTCGTGCCGTGCCGGACGTCGTCCTGCGCCTGACCGGAATCAAGCAGGAGGAGCTGCGTGGCGCCCCTGGGCCGGACCAGGCGCTGCGTGACCTGGCGGCCTTTCTTCGCGGCAGGCAGCCGGTGGGACACGGAGCGCGGCTCGACGTCGATTTCCTCACCGCAGCAGGACTCTGGGACCAGTCGCAGGAGATCCTCGACACGCTCGACGTGGCCCGCATCCTTTTGCCCGCAGCCGCCAGCCACAGCCTGCCGCTGCTGGCCACCGACTTCGGCTTCAGCCAGCCTCGCCCGCATCGCGCGCTCGACGACGCCAACGCGACCCGCCAGCTTCTGCTCCGCTTGAGAGACGAGGCCATCTCCCTCGAGGAAGGGGTCAAGGAGTCGATGCTGGCACTCGTCGCGCCGTATCCCTGGCCGATCGCTCGCTTCTTCGCGGATGCGCTCACGGCGCCGAATCCGTCGCCCGAGCCCGCCGCAGCGGGGAGCGTGGAGTCGAGATCGCCGGGCAAGACAGGCACGATACCGCCCGACGACCCCATCGTCGTGGCGGCGCTGCTCGGTCCAGACGGCCCTCTAGCAGGCGGCGTGCCCGGGTACGAGCACAGAGAGGCCCAGATGCAGATGCTGGTGGCCGTCGCGCAGATCCAGTCTCGCGGCGGCAACCTCATCGTCGAGGCGGGCACCGGGACAGGCAAGAGCCTCGCCTATCTCGTGCCGTCAATCGCGCGCGCAGTGCGCCATCACGAGCGCGTGGTGGTCTCGACCAACACCCACACCCTGCAGGAGCAGCTCATGGGCAAAGACCTGCCTGCACTTCGTGAGTGGCTGCCTTGGGACTTCAAGGCTTGCCTGCTGAAGGGCCGCTCCAACTACTTGTCCATCCGCAGATGGAGGCGTTACCTCGCCGTGCCGTGCGCGGACGCCGATGAGCTGAATTTCAAGCTGAAAATGCTGCTGTGGCTGCACTTGACCGAGAGCGGGGACCGTTCCGAGCTCCGTCTGCACGGGCACGAAGAAGTCCTGTGGACGCGGATCGCGAGCGATCCGCTCGACTGCGTCGGGATTCGCTGCACCAAAGAAGATTGCTACGTCCACCGCGCCCGCGCCGAAGCCGAGGCCGCCGACCTGGTGGTCATCAACCACGCGCTGCTGCTGGCGGACGCCGAGGTGGGAGGGGGGCTCCTTCCTGAGTTCGACCACCTGGTGGTCGATGAGGCGCACCATCTCGAGGAGGCCGCCACGCGCGGGCTCCGTCAGGAGATCGACGGTCCGGGCCTGCTCGCACTGCTCGACCGCCTGGCCGGCGCCGGTCACGGCCAGCAGGACGGCCTGCTCGCCGAGCTGCGGCGCCAACCTCGTCTGGGCGCCTCCGACGACGCTTTCGGCGCGGCCGCTCCTCTCAGCGTGGCCGCTGCCGATCGCGTGCGTGAGCTCTTCGGCGCCGCGGCGCCATGGGTGGCCGCGCGTCTGGACGTTTCGGAACGCCGGGACGATTCGGTGCGGATCACCGGCGCCGTCCGCGAGGACGCTGCGTGGGAGCGCCTCCGGATCCTGGGCGAGAACGCCTCGACGGCGCTGGCCGCGCTCGAGGTGACGCTGCGTCGGGCCGGGGCCGGTGTGCGCGACTGGCTGGGCGGAGCTGAGCCGGACCAGGGCGTTCGCGAGCTCGAGATCATCCGCGGCCGCCTGCAGGGCGCAGGCGAGCTCCTGGCCGAGGCGTTGCTCACCCCGGATCCCAACCGGGTCTACTGGTTCACGCTGCTCGCGCGCACCGAAAACCTGATGCTGCGCGCGGCGCCGATCAACGTCGGCGACCTGTTGCGGGAGCGGGTTTACTCAGAGCGCAGGTCCTCGGTGTTCACGTCGGCCACCCTTGCCGTGGCCGGCAGCTTCGACTATTTCCGCTCCCGCATCGGACTGGGTGCGGAGGTGGAAGAGCTCGTCTTGCCGTCACCTTTTGACTTCCTCAACCAGGCGCTCGTCTGCCTCCCGACCGATCTCCCGCTGCCCGAGCACGAGAACTTCGACCATGACGTGGAGGATGTGATCGCGGCAGTCTCGCGTCGAGTGGGAGGACGCACGCTGGTGCTGTTCACGTCACACCGCCAGCTGCGCGACGTGTATGCGGCTCTGAAGCATCGTGTCGACCTCGACGAGGTGCTCATCCTCGGCCAGGGCATCGACGGCCAGCGCCGGCAGCTCCTGAAGACCTTCGAGGAGGCGGACCGACCGCTGCTGCTCGGAACGTCGACGTTCTGGGAGGGCATCGACGTCCCCGGCGAGAAGCTGAGCTGCGTGATCATGGTCAGGCTGCCTTTCCCCGTGCCGACGGACCCGGTCTACGCGGCCAGGGCGGAACAGGTGCGTGATCCGTTCTCGCAGCTGGCCCTGCCGCAGGCCGCATTGCGCCTCAAGCAGGGATTCGGCCGCCTCATCCGCCGCTCCACCGATCGCGGGGCGGTGGTCATCCTCGACAACCGGATCCTCGGCCGGGACTACGGCAAGGCGTTCCTCGACGTGCTGCCACCGGCGTCGCGATTCGTCGGTCCGGCCGGCGAGATTCCGGGCCAAGTCGGCGCGTGGCTGGACCAGGAATGAGCCGGCTCTTCGTCGTCGCGACTCCGATCGGCAATCTCGAGGACATCAGCGCTCGGGCGGTGAGGGTGCTCAGCGAGGTCTCCGCGATCGCCGCCGAGGACACCCGGGTCACCTCGCGGCTGCTGGCCAGGCATGGGCTGCGCAAGCCGTTCATCAGCTACCGGGCGCCGGTGGAGAGGCGGGGCCTGCCGAAGGTGATCGCGGCCCTCGACGAGGGCGACGTGGCGCTGGTGAGCGATGCCGGCACGCCGACTCTGTCCGACCCTGGACAGGCCCTGGTCACCGCCGCCTGGGCGGCCGGACACACGGTGGTCCCGATCCCAGGGCCGAGCTCGGTGACGGCTGCGCTCTCGATCGCCGGCTATGGCGGCCCTGGATTCACGTTTCTCGGCTACCTGCCTCGCAAGCCGGGCGAGATCCGAAAGCTGCTGGCGACCCTGATGGACGACGCCCGCCCGGCGGTGGCGTTCGAGTCGCCCTACCGCATCAACAAATCGCTGGCACTCATCGCCGGATCGCTGCCCGACAGGAGCCTGACGGTCACCCGCGAGCTCACCAAACTGCACGAGGAGGTGCTTCGCGGGACGGCGGCCGAAGTGCTCGCGGCGCTCGGTGAGCGAGCGCGCGGCGAGTTTACCCTTGTGATCTCTGGTGCCTGAACAACGAACTGTGCTCGTCGCGCCCGCCTGGCCTTACGCCAACGGCCCCCGCCACATCGGCCACGTGGCGGGCTTCGCCGTGCCGGCCGACGTGCTCGCCCGCTTCGAGCGGCTTCGCGGCTCGCATGTGCTGATGGCAAGCGGCACGGACGAGCACGGCACCCCGATCACCTATGAGGCGGACAAGCAGGGCGTTCCGCCACGCGAGTTCGCGGACCGCAACAACGCACTGATCGTCGAGGACCTGCGGCGGCTGGGAATGACCTACGACATATTCACGCGGACCACGACTGAGAACCATCAACGCGTCACCCAGGACCTGTTCCTGAAGCTCTACGAGAAGGGTTATCTGGTCAAGAAGACGCAGATGGGCGCCTTCGACCCGGCGACGGGACGCACGCTGCCCGATCGCTACATCGAGGGCAAGTGCCCGATCTGCGGATATCCGGAGGCTCGCGGCGACCAGTGCGACAACTGCGGCAACCAGCTCGACCCGATCGATCTGATCAACCCACACCAGCGCGGCAGCGACGCACCGGTCGAGTTTCGCGAGACCGAGCATTTCTTCTTCGACTTGCCCGCGCTCGGCGAGCGGCTGAAGGAATGGATCGAGCAGCACGACGACTGGCGCCCCAACGTTCGGAAATACTCGCTCGAGTTCGTGCGCAACCTCAAGCCGAGGGCGATCACGCGTGACCTCGACTGGGGCGTCCCGGTCCCGCTCCCGGGCTGGGAGGACAACCCGCACAAGAAGATCTACGTCTGGTTCGACGCCGTGATCGGCTACCTGTCCGCGTCGATCGAGTGGGCGGCGCACCGCGGCGAGCCGGATGCGTGGAAGACGTGGTGGCAGAACCCCGAGGCGCGGCATTACTACGTGATGGGAAAGGACAACATCACGTTTCACACGGTGATGTGGCCGGCGATCCTGCTCGGTGTGGGCGGCCTGGAACTACCCGACGAGATCGTCGCCAGCGAGCATCTGCACATGGGAGGCAAGAAGCTGTCGACGAGCCGCGGCAACGTCATCTACGTGCGCGACGTGCTGAACCGCTACGACGCCGACGCCCTGCGCTACTACCTGATGATCGCCGGGCCGGAGCACCAGGACTCGGACTTCACCTGGACTGAATTCGTGCGTCGCAACAACGACGAGCTGGTCGCCACCTGGGGGAACCTCGTGCATCGCACCCTGGTCAATGCGCACCGCAACTTCGGAGCCGTGCCCGAGCCGCAGGATCTGAAAGACGGCGACGGAGCCCTGATCAAAGAGGTTGAGGACGCGCTCGCGACCGTCGCGCAGCACCTGGAGGCGGCACGGTTTCAGCTCGCCTTGAAGCAGGTGCTGACGATGGCGGCGAGGGTCAACGTCTATCTCGGCACCGAACAGCCGTGGCACACGATCAAGACGGATCGCGCCCGGGCGGGGACCGTCCTTTACGTCGCGCTTCGATGCGTCGACAACCTCAAGACGATGTTGACGCCCTTCCTGCCCTTCTCGTCGCAGAGGCTGCACACGATGCTCGGTTACGACGACGTGATCGCGCCACAGCCCGAGGTCCGAGAGCACTCTGAAGATGGCGTGGTGCACTCCGTGATCACCGGGGACTATCCGGTCCAGGACCGGTGGACGGCATCACATCTGGCGCCGGGCACCAACCTGAGAACACCCGAGCCGCTGTTCAAGCGATTGGACGATGTGCCCGACGAGGAGGAAGCCGGATCTTCGTAGACACCCACCTCCACCTCGAGGAGCTCGGCGACGTGAGCACCGTCGTCGAGGACGCCGTGAGAGCCGGGGTGACACGCATGATCGCGATGGGGGTTGACCAGTCGCGCAGCGAGCAGGCGGTGGTCCTGGCGAATCGCCATGCCGAGGTCTTCGCCGGGATTGGACACTATCCGCTCGAGCGCGCGGAGATGGACCTCGAGGCGATGCGCGCGCTGGCCAAGGACCAGATGGTGGTGGTGATCGGGGAGGTCGGGCTCGATTTCGAGAGCGTTGGCGGCCTCGCCCGTGAGACGCAGATCGAGCGTCTGGACATGCTGTTCTCACTTGCAGTCGAGCTCAACCTCCCCGTCTCCATCCACAACCGGGGCGCCGACGCCGAGATGGCGGAGGTGATCGCCCGCCATCCCGGACTGGCTGGAGTCATGCACTACTTCGCGCTCGGGTGGGACTGGGCCAAGAGGTTCCTCGACCTGGGCTTCTACCTCTCGTTCGCCGGGTTGATCACGCGGCCGAGCCGCGACGAGCTGCGTGGCGTGGTGAAGAGATGTCCAGGCGACCGGCTGCTCCTGGAAACGGATTCGCCGTATGGCAACTCGCAGAAAAGGATGGCGATGCCCAACCGGCCTGCCTACCTGGTCGACACCGCCGAGCTCGTCGCCGAGCTGCGCGGGGTCACGCTCGAGCAGCTGGGAGAGCAGGAGACCGCCAACGCATTCGAGCTCTTTCGCCGCATGTCGTGATCGACCCGGCCGACCGGCATCAGCTCGATTCGCTCCTCAGCCGCCACCGTATCGACCTCAAGCACCGGCTGGGCCAGAACTTCCTGATCGACCCGGCGGTGCGCGACGCGATCGCCGGGTCGGCCGGAATCACAGGTGGCGAGGACGTCCTGGAGGTGGGAGCCGGCGTTGGCACGCTGACGGTCGCCCTGGCGCCGCTGTGCCGGCGGCTGATCGCGGTCGAGATCGATGAGAAGCTCATCGCCGCGCTGCGCGAGGTGATCGCCGGCCACGACAACGTCGAGGTCGTGCGGTCCGACATCCTTCGGTTCGACACGGCGGCATCGTTTCCGAAAGGGCAGCAGGTTGTCGCAGGCAACATTCCGTACAACCTCACGGGAGCGCTCATACGCAAGCTGCTGGATCGCGAGCCACGGCCGCGCCGCCTAGCGCTCGTGGTGCAGAAGGAAGTCGCCGAACGCTGGACCGCCACGACCGGCGCAAGCCTCGCCACGGTCGCGGTGCAGGTGTTCGCCCGGGCCCGCACGATCTTCACCATCCCGGCCGAAGCGTTCCTGCCTCTGCCGCGCGTGGACTCGGCGATGGTCGTGCTCGAAGTCCGCGCCCGGCCGGCCGTCGACGTGGACGACCTCGATCGCTTCTTTCGGTTCGTCGAGTCGATCTTCCAGTTCCGGCGTAAGCAGTTGGGTGGCGCGCTGGGAAGGCTGGCAGGCGAGGGAAGCACGGCGGCTGGAGGCCGCCTTGGCGCAATCGGCATCGACCCGACCCGAAGGGCACAGACCCTGACCCTGCCCGAATGGGAGGTGCTTTACAAAGGCTTCCAGCCGGGCGCTGGAGGCTAATCTCTACCCCTCGTGGAAGCCCCCATCCGTTTTCCGGTCGAGGGGACCGGCGGCTTTCGGGCCGTGCTGAGGCATACCGCGTTCCGGAACATCTGGTTCGCTCAGCTGGCCGCGCAGCTGGCGGACAAGTTTCTTCTTTTCTCGTTGATCATCCTCGCGTACCACATCTCCGGGGGCAGCACGCCAGTCGCGGTGACCCTCCTCGCCTACACCGTCCCCGCCGTGCTGTTTGCGCCGCCGGCCGGGGTGATCGCGGACCGGGTCGACCGCAAGCAGATCATGATGTGGTCCAACTTCGGACGCGCCGGCGCCGTCGCGCTGATCCCTGTGTTGGCGTTCATCCCAGGCATGGCCAACGACTTTGCCCACCTGCTCCTGATCACGCTGGTTTTCTCGGCGGTGGGGCAGCTCTTCGGTCCCGCCGAGGCCGCGGTGATACCGACGATCCTGCCGCGGTCGGCTCTGATCACGGCCAACTCCATGGCCCTGTTGACCATGGTCCTCACCCTGGTGGTCGGTGGGGCGTTGGCGCCGATCCTCTCCAGGATCGACCTGTACGCGCCGTACTGGTTCGCGGTCGTCCTTCTGGTCATCGCGGGCACCCTGATCTTCGCGTCGGACATACCTCGCCTCGAACGAAGGACCGAGTCCCCGGTCGAGGAGAGCCGCAGCCGGTTCCGCTCGATGCTCGTCGACCTCAAGGAGGGTGTCGATGCCTTGCGCGCGTCGCGCGGCCTGCTGCTCGCGTTCGGGCAGGTGAGCATCGCGGTCCTCGTCCTGTTCATGTTGTTCACCCTGGCCCCCGCGTACGTGAGCAAGGTCATCGGCATCGCCGCCCAGGACACCTACGTCATCCTCGGCCCGGCGACCGCCGGCGCCATCCTGAGCGCCGTGCTGCTCGGCCAGTTCG
>JBOHUP010000280.1:0-9172 GCA_050734615.1 Candidatus Dormibacteraceae bacterium
CGGTGATACAGCGCGCCGTGTGCCTTCAGGTAGGCGATCGGGACGACAGCCGCGAGCCCGGCCACCTGGAAAGCCACCAGGGCTTCGATCTCCCCGGCGGAAAGCGGTTGCTCGACGCGACCGAAGCCGGCGCGGTCCTCGTAGCCCGGGTGCGCGCCGACCTCCACGCCGCGTTCGCGGCAACGCCGAGCCGACGCGATGCTGATCGAGATCGAGCCGGCGTGAGCCGCGCACGCGATGTTCGCGCTGTCCACGCACTCGAGCACCGCGTCTTCCTCGCCAGCGCCCTCGCCGAGGTCTGAGTTGATGTTCACTCGTGCTTGGTGTGGCCGTGCAGCAGGGCGATGGCGTGGCCGATCACGGGCATCACGGCCTCGAGCGATTCGGTGGCGCCCTTCACGTTCCCCGGCACGTTGATGACCAGAGTCCGCCCACGAATGCCGGCGACGCCTCGAGACAACATCGCCATCGGCGTGCTCGCTGCTCCAGCCCGCCTCATCGCCTCGCCCAGGCCGGGCACCTCGTAATCGATGAGCCTCGACGTCGCCTGTGGGGTGATGTCGCGCGGGCCAAGGCCTGTGCCGCCGGTGGTCACCACGACATCGGCGCCGCTGCCTACCGCGGCGATGATGGCGTCGGTGATCAGGTCGTGCTCGTCGGGCACGACGTCAGGCCCGCTCACCTCGAAATGGCCACGTTGCAACAAGTCCGCGAGGGCCGGCCCGCTCTCGTCCTTCAACTTGCCGGCGGAGGCGCGGTCGCTGATGGTGATGATGTGCGCCCTGCTCACACCCTTCTCTTCCAGGTGCCGGAACGTCCGCCCGACTTCTCGAGCAGCCTCACCGACTCGAGGTACACGCCACGCTCGACGCCTTTCGTCATGTCGATCAGCGTGAGGCCCGCCACCGCCGCGGCAGTGAGCGCTTCCATCTCGACTCCGGTATGGCCCAGCACGCCCGCCCCCGCGAGGATCCTCACGCCACCTTTCACGAACTCGAAGTCCACCTTGACGCTGGTCAGGGGAAGCGGATGGCACAGCGGAATCAGGTCTGGCGTTCGCTTGGCCGCCATGATGCCCGCGACTCGGGCCACCTGCAGGGCGTCGCCCTTGGCTGTGCCTTCGCGCACCGCGCGCACGGTCGCGGCTGACATGCGCACCACGCACTCCGCCGACGCCTCGCGCCTGGTGGTCGCCTTGCCGGCCACGTCGACCATGCGGGCGGCGCCTTTCTCGTCGAGGTGCGTCAGGCGTCGTGGGTTGGGCACGCGCATCAGGATATGCGGATGTCCGAGACGCGGGGCGTCCTGTTCGACTACGGCGGCACGCTGGTGACGTTCAGCTATCCGACCAGGGACCTGCTCAGGGTTTTGCGCGAGTTCCGGCCACTCATCGAGGCGGCCACCGGCGCGCCCGCCCCTGAGGCGGAAAGCCTCTTGCGCGAGGTGCTGCATCCCCTCGAGGAGTACATCTCGACGATGAACGAGGATGAGGTCGAATACATGGACGTCTATCGCGACAGCTGGCGCCGTGCTGGTCTTGAGCTGCCGGACGGCCTGCTGCACGACATCCTCGACGCCGAGCAGCAGTGCTGGGACCGCGCCGTGCGAGTCGACCCGGATGCTGTCGGGTTGCTGTCGTGGCTGGGCGCGCGCGGCATCAAGCGTGGCATCTGCTCCAACGCGCCTTTTCCGGCGGCGATGATGCGGCGGCAGCTCGAGACCAACGGGCTCGCGCAGCTGGTCGACGGCGTGGTCTTCTCGAGCGAGCTGGGACGTCGCAAGCCGTCGCCCGACCTCTATCTGGCCGCCCTCGACGCGCTCGGCACCTCGCCGGAAACCACCCTGTTCGTGGGCGATCGGCCTCGAGAGGACTATGCAGGACCGATCGCGGTGGGGATGCGCGCCGTGATCCTGAGCAGGAATGGAGCGCATCCGGGACAAGGCGTGCCGACCATCGCATCGCTGGCGGAGGTGGCGGGAATCCTGTGACCCGGTCGAAGCCACGACCGAATGCGCTGTGGCTGCTCTTCTATGGGCGCCGGCGCCGAGGCTTCCCGTGGCTCTTGGCCGGCGTGCTGGTCGCGCTGGCCGCCCTGGCCCTAACCTTCGCGGTCCCCGGCGGTCCCGATGCCTGGCGGGCGCTCGCGCCCTCGATCCTGGGCGTCCTGCTCGTGGGTGCGCTCGTCTTCGCCTTGATTGCCTCGCTGCGCCCTCGCCGCCGTCCCTGAGCCGCGCGTGCGGCGATGAGCGCCGCCGCGGCGCCCGCCCCGACCCCGTTGTCGATGTTGACCACCGCCAGCCCGGTCGAGCACGACTGCAGCATCGTCGTCAGGGCCGCCTCCCCGGCCCCGCCGCGGCCGTAGCCGGTCGATACGGGAAGCCCGATCACGGGTACGTCGGTGAGGCCGGCGACCAGGCCGGGAAGCACGCCGTCCATTCCCGCTGCGACCACGAGCACGTCCGCGCCCCACTCGAGGGCCGCGGCGAGTGGACCGACGAATCGGTGGAGTCCGGCCACACCCAGATCAGCGGCCAGGCGCGCTTCGATCCCGCTTGCCTCCACGACCATCCGCGCCTCCTCCGCCACTGGGACGTCGGATGTGCCCGCGGTGAGGATGCCCACCCGGCCGCCCACAGCCTCGGCGTCGAATCCCTGGCGCAGGACACGGGCCGATGTCTGGTACGCGATCACCGTCATGCCGGCGGCGCGGGCTGCTTTGTCCAGCGCGGCGCGATGCGAGCCGGTCATGCGGCTGATCAATCCCTGGCCCTGGTGCTCGGCCATGGCAATGGCGAGGCGGGCCGCCTCGAGGGGAGACTTGCCGCTGGCCAGCACGACCTCGGGCAAACCTCGTCTGAGATAGCGCCCCAGGTCGAGCCGTGCACGGCCGCCAAGCTCGTCCAGCTGCACGCTGCGGATCTCCGACAGAGCTTCATCCTCGGTGATCTCGCCCGCGACCAGGCGCCGCAGAACGTCTCTCACAGCTCGAGCAGGACCTCACGCATGCGCTGCCAGTGGGTGCCCGCCCAGTAGATGCGACCGCACTGGGGGCACTCGGAGTAACGCGAATGGGTGCGGCGCACGTAGGGGGGAACGCGTTCGGCGACGACGGCCGCAACCCGTGCTTCGAGCTCGGAGTTGCACTCGATGCAGCGCGTGAGCGCCTCCTTCAGCTCCAGGCCGAGCTCCGCGAACACCTGGCGCAGTTGTTGGGTGACCTCATCGTCGCGGATCAGGATCGCGCGCACCACGCCGGTCTGGATGACGCGGCGCTTGGTCAGATCGCGGTCGCGTGTCAGAAGGACCCGGCTTTCGGCCGCCGCCTGCCGGACCAGCTCGGCATCGTCGATCTGCGTGTGGTACGCGGCGTCGTATCCGAGGGCTCGAAGCCAGCGGGCCAGCCGCCCGACGTTGCAGTCGGCGAGGAACCGGAGCTTCACCATTGCAATCTTAGAATCGGTCTCGTGCCAACCCTCGATGAGCTGATGACGTCGCTGCGCTCGGAGGCAAGCGATTGCTACTCCTGGTCCAACGGTCCGGGGGATCGCTACGACGCGCACAGCCATGGCTTTGAGAAAGTCCTCTACTGCGTCGCGGGCTCGATCACCTTCGTCCTCGAGCAGGCCTCCGAACGGCTCGAGCTGAAGGCAGGGGATCGGATGGTTCTGCCCGCCGGGACGCATCATTCCGCGCTCGTCGGGGCGCGCGGCTGCACCTGCATCGAGGGCAGGCGCCGGCCGCATCGGCCGCGATAGGGGCGGCGTAGTATTGGCCACGCGATGAGCATCATCGAGTTCATCCGCGACCGGGCGCGCTTCTACAACTGCCCGGTGTGCGGCCGCAGCCTCAAAGGCTGCGATGTCCAGGTCCTCAGCCACGAGGAGGAGCGTTTCCACCTCCAGGTCACGTGCGCGCAATGCCAGGTGACCTTCATCGTCGTCCTCGCGATCGCCGGCGGTGCGGTCGAGGAGATCGACGGCGCGCCGTCGGAGCCGGCGGTCGAGCCGATGGTCGCGGCAGAGCCGATCAGCGTTGACGAAATCATCGACCTGCACCTGTTTCTCAAGAGCTACCAGGGCACTCTCAGGGAGCTGATCCAGCAGCCTGACCCCAGCCGCGGCTGACCCCGGCTCCGTGCCGATGAGCCGGATCTACCTCGACGACGCCGGTTCGGCGCCCACCCTGACCGAGGTTCGCGAGACCCTCCAGAGGGTGGCCGCACAGGCCGAGGGCAACCCGTCGAGCCCGCACGCCGAAGGTCGCAGGGCTCGGGCGAGCCTCGACGACTTTCGTGACGTCGCCGCAAGGATGCTGGGCGCTGAGGGCACGGAGATTACGTTCGTCTCGTCGGGGACCGAAGCCGCAAATCTCGCCCTCTTCGGAGCCGCCGCCAGGCTTCCGAACGGGGCGCGGATCCTGACGTGGGCGGCCGAACACCAGTCGGTCCTCGCGTCGTTACGCCGCATGCAGGCGCTCGGGCGTGATGTCGTCATCGCTCCCGTCGATGGCGCGGCGAGAGTCGATCCGGACGACATCACTCCGGGTATGGCTCTCGTCTCGGTCGGGCTGGCCAACAACGAGGTCGGCACGATTCAACCGGTGAACGCCGTCATCGAGAGGGCGCACCAGATCGGCGCGCTCGTCCACGTCGACGCGTGCGCAGGCCCGCGCTGGATCCCCATCCCCCAAGGTGCGGACCTCGTTTCAATCAGCGGGCACAAGCTTGGCGCGGGTCGAGGCGGCCTGCTCTTCGTCAGGGACGGCGTCCGCATCGACCCCTTGCTTTTTGGCGGTCCACAGGAATGGGGACGCCGCGCCGGCCAGGAGGACATCCTCGCCGCAGCCGCGATCGCGACGTCGCTGATGGTGGTTGGCTCGGGCCTTCCCGAAACACGCTGTCGCGAGGCGATGCGGCAGAGCCAAGCGCTTCGGTCCGTGCTTCTCGAGCTCGGCGGCACCCTCACCGGCGACGACCACCGCCTGCCCAACTTCGCAACCTGCGCCTTCAGCGGCCGTCGCGGCGAGGACATGCTGATGGCGTTGGACCTTGCCGGTGTTGCCGCCTCCAGCGGGTCTGCCTGCGCATCGGGCTCCCTCGATCCGTCGCACGTTCTGCTGGCCATGGGCCTCAGCCTCGAGCAGGCTTTCGGGAGCCTTCGGCTCACCACCGGATGGGCGACCACGGACGACGAGGTCGACCGTGCGATCGAGGTGCTTCGCAGGGCTCTGGCCCATCCGGCTGCCCGTGCCTAGCGTCGAGGCGGAGCTCGCCCGCCGCCTGGCCCATGGGGAGGAGCTGGTGGTGGCCACCGTGATCAAGCTCGACGGAGACCCGCCTTCGCAGACCGGGTCCAAGCTCCTGATGTCGACGGCCGCCGGCCTCGCCGGCACGCTGGGCTGCAGCGAGTTCGACTCGGCCGCGCTCGCGGACGCTGCCGGCATCGCGCGGTCCGGCGCGCCGCAGCTGCGCACGTACCGCCACGACCTCGGGTCGATCGACGTCTACCTCGAGCCCTACGCCGCCACCCCCACGCTGGTCGTCATCGCGGCCACGCCGGTGGCAGAGGCCCTGCTCCGCTGGGCGCCTGAGGTCGGCTTCCGTCCCGTGCTGGTCGAGACGCGGCCCGAGCGGCTGGCCGGGGGTGACTGGCCCGATGCGGTGACTTCCCTGGGCTCGCTGCAGGAGCGCCTGGCCGGAGACGTCTACGTGGTGCACACCGACCACGATGCCCATGACATGGTCCAGGCCCTGGAGGCCGTGCTGTCCGCAAACCCGCGTTTCATCGGCCTGGTCGGCAGCCGCCGGCACACCGGCCACCACCTCGAAGCCCTGCGGGCCAAGGGCGTCCCCGCGGAGCTCATCGAACGCATCCAGAGCCCGGTCGGCCTGGACGTGGGCGGCCGGACGCCGCAGGAGATCGCCCTCTCAATCCTGGCCGGCGTGGTCGCGGTGCGCCATGGCGCCGGTGGCGGCTGGAAGCAGGGATCAACGATCGGTTAACTCAGTCTGAGATCGAATGGCCGAACTGCATAATCAGGGGCCGTGTCGATCGCTACGGGAACCAAGCTAGGGCAGTACGAGGTCCAGGACTTCATCGGCCAGGGGGCCATGGGCCTGGTCTACCGCGCCTACCACTCGCAGCTCGAGCGCACAGGCGCGGTCAAGGTGCTGCAGGCGATCGCGCCCGACCCCGACACGACGGCCCGCTTCCGGCACGAGGCGCAGGCGATCGCGCAGATGCGTCACCCGAACATCCTGAACGTCTACGACTTCGGCGAGTACCAGGGGACGCCGTACATGATCGTGGAATACGTCCCCGGCGGCAGCCTGGCCAACCGGCTCGGCCAGGGCGTGCTCGAACCGGCCTCGGCGATCAACTACCTGCGCGGCATCGCCGCCGGCCTGGACTATGCGCACTCGCGCGGTGTCGTGCACCGCGACATCAAGCCGGCCAACGTCCTGCTCGAGGCTGACGACACGCCGGTGATCGCAGACTTCGGCCTGGCCAAGCTGTTGCAGGGCTCATCCCTGAAGTCGATGACCGGCGTGACGACCGGCACGCCGGCTTACATGGCGCCGGAGCAGGTGACCGGCGCCAAGGTGGGGCCGCCCGCCGACCGCTACTCGCTCGCGACGATCGCTTACGAGATGCTGACCGGCGTCATCCCGTTCGACGGCGAGGCGCTCATGGAGCTCCTTTATGCCCAGGTGCACCGGGAGCCTCCGCCGCCGAGCACGCGGAACAGGTCCCTCGGACCGCGTGTCGACGCGGTCGTCATGCGCGGCCTGGCCAAGGATCCGAACGCCCGATGGGAGAGCTGCACCGCGTTTGTCCGTGCGCTGGAGGATGCCCTGGCGCCGAAGGCCGTGCCGGCTCTCGAACGCACCCTGGTGACGTCGCCCGCCATCGCCTCGACGCTGCCTCTCACAGCCGCCGTCGCCACGGCACCCGCTCTCGACCGCGTCGGCTTCGGCGAGCCCATCACCCTGGCTTACCCGTCGCCACCGCCGCCCGTGGTGAAGCAGAAATCCCGCCGAGGGCTGTTCGCTCTGGCGGCCGCCATCATCGTTGCCATCCTCGCCCTGCTCGGCCTGGGCCTGTACGGGTCTCTCAACCAGCCGTTGACGCTTACCGTGTCACCTTCGACCGTCGTGGCCGGGGACAGCATCATCGTCTCGGCCGCGCACCTGCCGGCCAACCAGGCGGGGGAGGTCGAGCTCTGGAGCCAGATCCGCAGGACGCCGTTTCGGGCCGGCGCGGATGGAACCGTGCAGGTCCAGATCTTCATCTCCCGCGACATCGAGATCGGCGGCCACCTGGTGAAGATCTGCTGGAACGGCGCCTGCCACAGCCAGCAGAGCCTGGTGATCCTGTCACCGGTTGCTCTGGCGACAGCGATTCCGACACCCACCTCGCCGGCGCCGGCAAGCCCCTCGTCGAATCCCACCCCGCCACTCGCAAGTCCGACGCCGACCCATGCCGCCAGTCCGTCGCCGAGCCCCACCCCCGCGCCCGCGTTGTCCGTCCCGAGCTCGGCCAAGATCCTGTCCACGATCATCGTCGCCGGCGCGCATTTCAGCTCGTTCCGAGGAGTCTCGATCGCGCTGTTCGACCCCGCCGGCTCCACCATCACTCTTCAGACGTGGAGCGCCACGACCGGATCGCTCGGCAGCTTTTCGAGGTCCATCACGCTCCCCGCCTCCGCCCTCGTCGGCAATGCCCGAATCGAGGCGTGCGACACCAACCGAATCTGCGCATACGCGCTGATCAAGGTGACGCTGACTTAGCGGCTAGAAGACCTCTGAGGCGAGCAGGTCGTCCAGCGTCTCGCGCCGCCGCATGACCGTCGCCTCGCCGTCCCGCAGCATCAGCACCTCCGGGCGCGGCATCCCGTTGTAGTTGCTCGACATCGCAAGGCAGTACGCGCCGGCGGCGGGCAGCGCGATCACGTCGCCGGTCTTGAGCTCCGGCATTTCGATATCGGTGATGAGGATGTCGGTCGACTCACAGTACTTGCCGGCGATGGTCACCTTGCCATCCGTGGCGCGGTCCGGCGCCGTCGCGAGGAATGCCTCGTAGCGCGCGCCGTACAGCTTGGGCCGGATGTTGTCACCCATCCCGCCGTCGACCGCGACGTACCGCCGCACGCCGGGGATGTCCTTGATCGATCCGACGGTATAGATCGCCATGCCCGCGGGGCCGGCGATGGAGCGTCCCGGCTCGACCACGAGCTGTGGCACCTTCAATCCGCGCTGCTCGCACCCGGCCGCCAGGGCGTGGCGCACGGTCTCGACGAAATAACGCGGCGTCGGCGGGTCGTCGTGGCGCGTGTAGGCGATGCCGAGCCCACCTCCGGCGCCCAGCTTGCGAGGCTGGTAATCGAGCTCGTCGCGAAGAGTGACGAGGAGGTCGAGCATGATCTCCATGGCTTGCCTGTAAGCGTCGAGGGCGAAGATCTGCGAGCCGATGTGCGAGTGCAGCCCGACCAGCTCGAGCCGCGGGTGATGCAGCGCCTGCTCCACGGCTTGGCGTGCGGCGCCCGACTCGATCGAGAAACCGAACTTCGAATCCAGCTGGCCGGTCGAGATGTGGTCGAGCGTGTCCGGTTTGACCCCGGGCGAAAGCCGCAGCATGACCGGGGTGCGCTCACCTGGCGGAACGACTTCTTGCAAGAGGTCGAACTCGTGCTCGCCGTCGATGACGATGGCGGCGCCCGCCTGGTAGGCGGACTCGAGGTCCTCGACGCTCTTGTTGTTGCCCAGGAAGTGGATGCGGTCACGAGGAAAACCAGCCTTGAGCGCAAGGTGAAGCTCGCCGGCGGATACCACGTCAAGCCCAAGACCCTCTTCGGCGACTACGCGCAGGAACCGTGGCGACGCGAAGGCCTTGGCGGAGTAGAGCACCTGGCCCGCCTGACCCATCGCGGCCACATACTCGCAGGCTCGCTGGCGAACGGTCGCCTCGTCGTAGACGTAAAGCGGCGTGCCGTGGCGGCGCGCCAGGTCGACGAGGTCACAGCCGCCCACCTCCATGTGGCCGGCGGCGTTGACCAGGTACGTGACCGGGAAGAGCAAGCTAGAGGATCAGTTCGGGCCGGAGCCGCAAGAGCCGCACGCGCCGCCGCAGCAGCCCCCGCCTCCGCTCGTCTCCGTGCCGCCGAGGTCCATGG
>JBOHUP010000281.1:0-3548 GCA_050734615.1 Candidatus Dormibacteraceae bacterium
CGGCGACCCTGTGCGACACCGCCTGGTAGATGCCGATGGGCTTGCCGAACTGCTGGCGAGTCTTGGCGTACTCGGTGGAGTCTTCGACCACCTTCTGCGCGCCGCCGATCATCTCGGCGCAAAGGGCGGCCGTCCCCCATTCCAGCGCGCGCTTCAAGTGCGGCCAGGCTTTGTCCGTGACGCCCATCACGGCGTTGGCGCCGAGCTCGACACCCTCAAAGCGAACCTCATCCCACCGCCTGGTCATGTCGAGGGTCTTGAGCGGCTTGACGGACATGCCTTTGGGCCGGCCTTTGACCAGGAACAGCGTGATGCCGTCCTCGCCTTGGCCCCTCGTGCGCGCCGCGACCACGATGTATTCGGCACTCTGCGCGTCCGGCACGAACAGCTTCACGCCGTCGAGGCGCCATCCTCCGCTCGCTGGCTTGGCGGACAGCGTCACGCTCGCGGCGTCCCAACGACCGGACGGCTCCGTGAACGCAAGGGTCGCGCGCGCTGACCCTGCCGCGATCGCGCTCAGCGCCTCCTTCTTCTGAGCCTCCGTGCCGGCTTCGATGAGCGCCGGCACGGCGAAGCCCATCGTCGCCAAAAACGGTCCGGGCAGCAGAGCACGCCCCGCTTCTTCCAAGACTACGGCCAGATCGAGAAAGCTGCCGACTCCGCCGTACTGCTCCGGTATGCCGAGGGCGGTCCAACCGAGGTCGGCGATCTTCTTCCACAAAGCTGCGTCGTACGCGTCGGGGCTGTCCATCAGCCGGCGTACGACCTTGGATCCGCATTCCTTGGCGAGAAACTCTCGAGACGAGCGCCGGAGCATCTCCTGCTCTTCGGAAAAGGCGAAATCCATCAGGCGATGAAGTCTAGATGTCGCTCGAGGGCAGCGGCGGAGGCGGTTCCTCAATCGGTTCCGACCTGCGCTTCCGTCGCGGCCGAGTCGCCGCGGCCTGGAGCGAAGGTGTTGCCCCTGGCGCTGGTGGCGAATCGACGTGGGCTGGAAGCTCGAGCTCTTGAGCCGGGGCGGGGAGCTCCAGCTGGGGTTCGGGCGCGGGAAGCTCAGGCTCGCCGGCGGCGGCCGCGGTGGGCGGCGTCTCGGCGGGCGTCGGTATCGCTTCCGGTTCGGTGGCTGAGGAGTAGGTGACCGGCGGGATCCGCCGTACCGGCGGCTGGGGGGGCGGCTCCGACGGCTTCGACGCGAAGGGGAGGATTCGACGCATAGGCGGCCGACTCGCGACCTGGCCCTTGTTGAGACGGCGGTACAGGGTGGCCAGCCCGACGAATCCGACGAGCAGGGCGATGATGCCCAGCGCGGCGGCGAATGCAATACCGGAGTTCTCCGCGCTGGTCAGCGGCCGCTCGGCGCCCGCTGCGCATGCCGCCGGCGATGGCGTGCAAGTGCCCAGGACCGCCAGTCGAAGCGGCACGGCGGCGATGGAGAGAATGCCGTACCCGGTCGCCAGCCCGGCGACGAAATAAACCCCGGTTACGATGGCTCGCCCGTAACCCTGCAGGATCGCGCAGGCTCCGAATGCGATGGCCGCCGCCCAAAGGGGCACGATGACGCCGTTGACTCGTCCGGAAGTGCCCGCGAGCAGAATCGGCAAGATCCCGGCTACGGCGGCCACGCCGCACGCGAGCCAGAAAGCCCAAATGGAGCGCTGCCGGCGAGTTGGTTCGGCGTCCACGGTGCGCCTAGTTTAGGGCCGAGAGATCAGTCCTCAGCCGTCGCTACCTGCCCCGGTTTCCCTGCGGCGACATGAGCGGTCTGACGGAGTGGCAGCTCCCTGATCAACAGAGTTGCGATGAATGCGATGGCGATGATCGGCAACCCGGCGGTGAAGACCGGATGCAGCGCGTCCGCCAGGCCGTGCCGGATGCCGGTGGCGATGGCCGGCGGAAGGTGGGCCAGCTGCGTCGGGTCGAAGATGGCACCGGCGGTCGAGCTGCCCGACGTCTGGAACTTCTGGAGCGCCGAGGCGGGCAGGTATTTCGCCATGGAGGTGGCCATGCCCTGGGTCAGGATGGTGCCCAGGACCGCGATGCCCGCCGCCGCACCGATGGATCGGGAAAGCTGTGTCGCCGACGTCGCGACAGCCATGTCCTGCCGGCCGACCGAGTTCTGGACGATCAGCGTGTAGGTCTGCATCGTCACGCCGAGGCCGAGCCCGATGAGGATCATGGCTTCGATCGCGGTCTGGTTGGTCGTGTGGATGTCGAACGTCGAAAGCATGTAGAAGCCCGCGCCCATGAACAGAAGCCCGGCCAGCAGCGGGATCTTGTACCGACCCGTGCGCGAGATGAGCTGGCCGCTCCCAATGCTGGTGACGATCATGGCGGCGAGCATCGGGACCAGGATCGCGCCCGAGTTCGTGACGCTGTTTCCGATCACGCCCTGGACGAAGACCGGCAGGAAGTAGATGGCGCCGAACATCGACATCGCGACCCCCATCCCGGCGATGTTGGAGAAGGTGAAGATGCTGCTCCGCCAGAGTCGCAGCGGCAGCACCGGCTCGGCGGCGCGAGTCTCGATCCGCGCGAAAGCGATCAGCATGATCGCCGCTGCGCTGTAGAGACCGATGATCTGCCACGAGTTCCACGGGTACTGGCCGCCGCCCCACACCGTCGCGAGCAATGCGCAGGTGATGCCTGAAGAGAGCGTGATGCTGCCCCAAACGTCGATGCGGTGCGCGCGGCGCTCGTTCGGAACGTGCATATAGAGCCAGACGACGACGAGGGTGAGGACCGCAAATGGAAGGTTGACGAAGAACAGCCATCGCCAGGTGAAATGCTCGGTGATGAATCCGCCGGCGGCGGGTCCGACGATTGAGGCAACTCCAAACGAGGCGCCCATCATGCCCTGGTACTTGCCGCGCTCGCGCGGCGAGATGATGTCGCCGATGATCGCCTGCGACAGCGGCATGATGAATCCCATCCCGGCGCCCTGCACGAAGCGCGCGAAAACCAGGAACCAGAATGTCGGGGCGAGACCGCAGAGCGCGGAACCGACCGCGAAGACGACGATTCCCGTCATGTAAAGAGGCTTACGGCCGTAGATGTCGGAGAGCTTGCCCGCCACCGGCACGACGATCGTCGAGGCCAGCATCGCGGCGATCGGGATCCAGCTGTAGTCCGCGATCCCACCGAGTTCGGCGACGATCGTGGGCAGCGCGGGCGCGACCAGCGTCAAGTTGAGCGATGCGATCAGCGAGCCCAGCATCAGGCCGGCGAAGACGGCCATGACCCCGCGGTCGATGCCCTTCTTGGCGGTCGTGCTGGCCGCCCTCGTGGCGACGGCCGTCATTGCAACCAGTCTACCCGGGTCGGTGGCCGGCCAAGCCATGGCAAGTACCTGTTCATAGCGCCAGCACCAAGCGAAAGCGCTCGCACACGATCGCTGTTTCGTCGGTGATCATCTGGTCGCTCCAGAAGCGCTCGTGGGCGACTCTCCACTCGGCGACAGAAATGAAGCCCTCGCCCTCATCGCGGACGAACTGGAGGTCAATGTCCTTGGCTAGGACGATACGGACGTCGGTGGCCTCCACGACCCCGAC
>JBOHUP010000282.1:0-3163 GCA_050734615.1 Candidatus Dormibacteraceae bacterium
CTGCTCTACATCGACCAGCCGCGCCGGCTCGGCTGGCGGCCGCTTTCAGGCGCATTCGCATTGATCGCGGTGGTGGCCGTCATCGCTCCGATAGCTGGGCTCCCGGTCGCCCGCACCGCGACCCAGAACCGCCTGATGAACGAGGGGCTGTTGGTCGCTCACACCGAGGACAACATCGCCACGGTCGACGTCTCGGGTGGTACCCCAACCCAGCGCGGGATCTACGTCGCGGGCGTCTCCATGACCTACCTGACGGAGAGCACCAAGCTGATGGCATACCTCCCGAAAGCTCTTCGCCCGCAGTCTTCGAGTGCGCTGGTCATCTGCTTCGGCATGGGCGCGACCTACCGTTCATCGCTCATCCTGGGAATGCGCACCGACGCCGTCGAGCTGTCACCGTCCGTGCCCGCGCAGATGGGTGCTTTCTTTTCGGACGCAAGCCAGTACCTCCACAGCCCGTACGGGCGCGTGATCATCGCCGACGGACGCAACTACGTGCGCCTTTCGCACGATCGCTACGACATCATCGTGGTCGATCCGCCACCGCCGATTGAGTCGGCAGGAAGCGTCGTGCTCTACACCTCGGAGTTCTTTGCCGAGGCTCGTCAGCGGCTGAATCCCGGTGGCATCTTCCTGCTCTGGTTTCCCTACGCGGCGACGGCTGACGAGTTCAAGAACCACCTGCGCACCTTTCGCGGTGTTTTTCCGCACGTTGACGTCGTGCTGAGCCCGGTCAAGAACGGCGCTTACCTGATGGGTTCGGACCAGCCTTTGAATTTCGACGCGGCATCCCTTGAGCAGTACTTGGGAACACCTTCAGCCGCTGCAGACTTCGCCACCGCTCCGGACGACTCGAACCTGGATGGCGCGGGTTGGGCGCAGCTGATGATGGGCCAGGAGTGGTTGAAGGACTCCCAGGTCGACGCGTTCGTCGGGTCCGGTCCCGTGATCACCGACGACAGTCCGATTTCCGAGTACTACCTCCTGCGTACGCTTACCGCCAAAGACCACAGTTGGATCACCGAGCCGTCGCTGCGCGCGCTGACTCCCTCCTGAGAGGCCCATACCGAGGACGGCCGATAATGCGCGTAGATGAGGCTCGACTGGGCGCTGCTCGCCAGCGCCGCTGAAGCTCCGCCGAACGGGCTCGTCTACATCCTCGGGGCCGGGATCGACACTCTCACGCGCGATCAGTTCCCAACTGGTTTTGGGGGCTCGCTCGTGATCCGGCTGCTCACCACGCGGCTCGAAACCGAGCGCGCTCACAAGCTCGAAGTTCACTGTTCGGATGAGGATGGGATGGCTGTGCTGCCGCAGCCGATCATTCTGACGTTGCCGTCGCGCCAGGTGCCCGCCGACTACCCGCACGGCTGGGACCTCGCATCCAGCATCGTCATCAACCTGGCGGGGGTGCCAATCCCGCACTCCGGGTTCTACAACTTTGAGATCCTGGTCGACGACCAGCAGGTGCGATCCCTCCCCTTCCGCGTTCTGAAGGCGACGCCCGTGCAGAACCCATGACGAACACGCTCATCAGCCTGGTCGGGACCTATGGGCTGCTCGCCATCTTCATCACCATGACGGGGGAGAGCTGCGGCCTTCCGATCTCGAGCGAGATCGTGGTCCCGCTCGGCGGGGCGCTCGCTTCACAGGGCAAGCTGCCGTTCGCCCTCGTGGTCCTCGTCGCCAGCTTGGCCAACCTTGCCGGCTCGCTCATCGCCTTTTACCTGACGCGTCGCTTTGGTGAACCCTTCGTGCTGAGCCGCGTTGGGCGATGGATGGGCCTCAACAAGGGCCATCTCAGGCTGGCGGAGCGGTTCTTCCGCCGGTTCGGATTGTGGGCTGTCTTCATCGGCCGCCTCCTACCCATCGTGCGGACCTACATCTCGTTTCCCGCGGGCGTTTCAAAGATCGGCTATGCGATGTTCACCGTGGCCACGCTGGCCGGCGCGATTCCCTGGAACCTCGCGCTCGCCTTCGCCGGCTACAGGCTCGGCCAGCATTATCAGCAGGTGGCCGCGTTGATATCGCCGTTTGTGATCCCGATTGCGATCCTGGTGATCTTGCTGCTGGCGGCCGCCTGGTGGTTCGGCCGCAAGCTCGGCGAGGACGAGGTGGATAGACCGATGCGCAGCGCGGCGCGCTGATCCGAGGGCAGCCCTAGCCCTAGGCGGGCGCCACCCTCGCGATGGCCTGGCCCGGCTTGACAGGGTCGCCGACCTCGAGCAGTAGCTCCTCGACGACACCGCTGACGGGTGACGGGATCTCGGCGTTGACCTTGTCCGTGTGCACCTCCATCAGCGTCTCGCCCTCGTCGACGTGCTCGCCGCGCTGCTTGCTCCAGGCGCCGATCGTGATCTCTTCGGCGCCCTGCAGCTCTGGCATGACGACCTCGTGTGTTTCTGCGCTCACGCAAGTATTGTCAGGGTTTGGTGGCTGCAGAGCGACCCGACTGGGAGTGGTATCGGCATGCCTCCGAGCTCGTGGCCGAAGGCAGGCTGGACGAGGCCGAGCGTGTCGCCGCCAGCGCGCTGGAGGCTGGGCATCTTTGGCGAGTTTCGCTTTTGCCCGCGCCCGCCCTGGAGGCCCTTCGCGGCCGCGAGGTCTTCGAGTCGGTTGCCGCAGAGGGCAGGAGAAGAGTCGCGGCTCGGAACCTCAAGCCGTCGGTCCTGATCGTGAAGCCGGCCCGCATGGCGAATCTCACGCCCCTGCTGCTCGCGTTTCACGGCTCAGCCGGCAATGCGGCGGCGGAACTCGAGCGCTGGCGGCAGGCCGCCGAGCTCGGATACATCGTCGCCTCCGGTCAGTCCTCGCAGCCGGCCACCGCCGACGGGTTCTGTTGGGACCCGCCACGCGAGCGCGTGTGGCAGGACCTCAACGCGATCATCGGTGCCCTGCCGCTGCATGCGCGTGTCGTCCTCGCCGGCTTCAGTCAGGGCGCATGGGTCGCGCTGAACGCCGCGCTCAGCGGAGATGTGGTGGTCGCCGGCGGGGTGATCATGGTCGCCCCTTTTGGCGGACCGACGGCGAACCTGGAACGTGCGTGGCGCCGGTTGAGGATCGCTGTCCTGGTCGGCGAGGAGGATGTCTACCGAGCTGACGTGGGGCGGCTCGCGCACGACCTTGAGGCGAGAGGCCACCACCTCTGGCTCGAGATCATCCC
>JBOHUP010000283.1:0-5670 GCA_050734615.1 Candidatus Dormibacteraceae bacterium
GCTTTACCTCAACGCGTGGCGCGAGCTCAACGAGGACCAGGCCGACCTACTCAACGGGGTCGCCTCCCAGGCCGCGATTGCGATCCGTCACGCCCAGCTCTTCCACGCGCAGGAGGAGAACGCGCTCACCGACGAGCTGACCAAGCTGCCCAACCGGCGCGCCCTCGCCCAGCGTTTCCTGCAGGAGATGCAGCGCGCACGCCGGCATCACGACGCGATCGCCTTCTTGATGATCGACCTCGACCACTTCAAGCAGGTCAACGACACCTACGGCCATCTCAACGGCGACGCCGTGCTGGCGGAGCTCGCATCGATCCTGACCAGTGGCGCGCGCGAGTCAGACGTGTGCGCGCGATACGGCGGCGAGGAGTTCGCCCTGATCTTGCACGAGACGACCGAACCAGGCGCCCGCACGCTGGCCGAGCGCATCCGCGCCAAGGTCGCCGCCGCGACTTTCCCCGGCGGGCTGAAGCTGACGATTTCCATCGGCGTCGCCGCCACCGACGAGCCGGCGCTTTTCACCACGCTCATGGAGCACGCCGACCAGGCGCTCTATGCCGCGAAGCAGGGCGGCCGCAACCAGGTCCGCGTGGCGGACATGAAAGTGGCGATCGCCAAGCAGCACGCCTGAGCGCGGGGCCCGTAAAGTCCCAGACATGGGGCACTTCTGCGTCAACTGCGGCGCCGCGCTCGCGCCGCGAATCATCGAAGGTCGCGAGGTCGAGGGGTGCCCCAACGACGAGTTCGTCCTGTGGCGCGACCCCAAGGTCGCAACCGCAGTGGTCGTCGAGGCCGCGGGCGGCGTGGTGCTGGGTCGCCGCGCCATCGAACCGGGCTACGGGCTGTGGTGCTTGCCCGGCGGGTTCGTCAACCACGACGAGAACCCGGCCGACTCGGCCGTGCGTGAGTGCCTGGAAGAGATCGGCGCCGCGGTTGACCTGACCGGACTCCTGTCCGTGTATCACATTCCCAAGACGGAGGCGCCAAGCATGATTGGAATCGCGTACCGGGGCCGGCTGGCCGGCGGCGCGACGCCCACCGCCGGCACCGAGATGCTCGAGGTGTCGGTGTTCGCCCTCGTCGCGCTTCCGCCGCTCGCGTTCCCCAGCCACCACGCGGTGCTGGCCGAGTACCTTAGGTCCCTGGAGCGGGAGGCGGCAGGCGCGCCGCCGAGCGCCGGCGCAGCGGTTCGGCGTGGACCGCGACCATCACGAGCGCGAGCACCACGGACGCGGCCGCGCATACGCTGAAGCCGGCCGCGTAGCCGTTCGTCTGGATGATCGGGCCGAAGGCAAGCGGGCCGATGGACAGGCCGATGAAGAGCACCGTGCCATACGTTCCCATCGTCACGCCGCGCGTGGACATCGCCGACAGGTCCCCGAATACGACACCCACAGCGACGAACGCCGTCGCCATGAAAGGGGTGCCGATCATGAGCACGACCGCCGGCCAAAAGAACCCGGTGAGATGTCCGAGCACCACAGAGGCGGCACCCCAGACGACCGCGCCCGTGAAGACGATCGGCCAGCGATGGGCTGCTCTGTCGACGAGCCGGCCGCCCGGCGGGCGCGACAGACCGTTGACCACTGCCTGCAGCGCCAGTAGGTAGCCGACCTGCGAGCTGGGCAGGTGCAGCGCCTCCTTGCCAAAGACGGGGAGGAATGCGCCGAGCGTTCCCCACGACAGCGTGATGGCGATCAGCCCGATCGTCACGGGCACGAAAGAACGCTGGCCCATAAGCGCCAGTAGGGCAGCACGCAGCGAGAACCCGCGGCCATGCTGGCGCGTGCCGCTGGCGGCGATGGCGCCCGGGATGGTGAAGATGAGCATCGCTGTGGTCACCGCGATGTCGGTCCTGACGTCGATCCACCGCAAGGCGAGGCCGGCGATCGACGGCCCGATGAAGAAGCCCGCCTGCATGGAGAACGTGAGCCATCCCATCGCGCGACCGAGCTTGCCGCCGCTGACCGTTTCGGTGACCGCACTGAACAGCGCCGCCTGCTGCGCGCCCGCCGCCAGTCCGCCGACGATCTGCCAGAGAAAGAGCGGCAGCACGTTGGGCGTCGCGGCGGTGGCGAGCTGGGACGTCGCTGCCAGGACGATTGACCCGGCGAGCAGGGTTCGCGCGCCGAAGCGATCAACGAGGACGCCGGCCGGCAGCGACAGAACAGCCGCCGCCAGGGTGGACACGGAGAAAAGCGCCCCCACCTCAAACCGGCTCGCGCCGAGGTCGTGCGCATAGAGCGGTACGGTCAATCCGCGCGCGGAGAGGGCGGCGAACGATGCGCCCGCCGCGACGTAGATCGCCAGTGTCCGGCGTGACTGGAGGACGTCGGCGATCACCGACCTAACATAGCGGCGCATGTGGGCCATACGAACCGCCATGCGGTGCCATCTATCGCGAGCGCGAATCTCATGATCGCGGCGCGCGCAGCGACGCTGCTCTCGGCGGCAAAAAGCGGCCTGGCGCTCACGGGCGCCGGCGTCTCCGCCGAAAGCGGCATCCCGACGTTCCGCGGCGAGGGCGGTTTGTGGACCAGGTACGACCCGGTCAAGGTCGCATCAATCGACTATTTCCTCGCAGACCCGGGTGCGTACTGGCGCGTGTCAAAGGACCGCGGGCGGGCCGCGCTGGCCGCCCGGCCCAATCCGGGTCACGAGGCGCTGGCCGCCCTGGAATCGATGGGACATCTTTCCGCGATCGTCACCCAGAACACCGACGGCCTTCACCAGGATTCCGGCAGCCAACGGGTGATCGAGGTGCACGGCTCCGGGCGGACCGTCGAGTGCCTCGACTGTGGGTCTCGCGAGCCGCGCTCCGAGGTCCAGGCTCGACTTGACAACGAAATGCCACCTCGATGCTGCGCGTGCGGCGGGATGTTCCTGAAGCCAATCGTCGTCTTGTTTGGCGAGGCCATGCCGCAAGCGGCGGTCCGGGAGGCCTTCACCCTGGCTGAAGCAGCGGACGTCATGCTTGTGGTCGGCTCCTCGCTGGTCGTCTACCCGGCCGCCGAGATCCCCCTGATCGCAGTGCGCTCCGGCGCTCGAATGATCGTGGTCAACGCCGAGCCGACTCCGTTCGACGGGCTGGCGCAAGTCGTCATCCACGGTCGCGCGGGCGAGGTCCTGCCTGAAATCGTCAGGCTCATGAAGGGTGCGAGTTCATAGGTGCTTGACGCTGCCTGCGTTCACCGGACTGCCGTCGACGATCAGCTCGCCGTGGCTTCCAATGTCCTGGGCCAGCCCTTCGTACGAACGCTCCGGCAGGTCGACACGCACGCGACGTCCCAGCGTGGCGGACAGCTCGCGCCAGCGGCCGATGACCGCCTCAGGGGACGCTGACGACCAGGAGTCGATCTTCTCGGTGAGCCGGTCCAGCAGCTCGTCGCGCGGCTGATCCAGCATCGCCGCTCCATCGGGCGCCCAGGTGAGATTGATGCCGATGCCGCAGACCGCCCTGCTGGGCGAGGCTTCGACCAGGATCCAGCCCAGCTTCTGCTCGTCGAGCAGCAGGTCGTTGGGCCACTTCAAGCGCACGCCATGCCCGCACGCTTCGGCCGCGGCGACGCCCGCGGCCAGGCTCAGCACGGGGTTGGGCTGCAGAACGTACGAGACCAGGAGCGCGGTGCCGGGCGGAGCCTCCCACCGCCGGTCGAGCCTGCCCCGTCCAGCGGTCTGATGCTCAGCCAGGACGATCGAACCGATAGGCAGTTGGCCCGCGAGGTCCTGCGTCGAGACCACTGAACCAAGCCGGACCAGTCTCGGCTGCGATTTCTCCATGGCGGGTAAGCTAGCTCAGTGCCGCCGAAGAGACTTCACCGGGCGATCGTGCTGGTGTTGATGATGTTGCTGGCCGTGGCCCTCATCGTGATGTTCACAGCGAGCGCCGTTTCCAGCTTTGACAGCCGCAGCCTGATGGCGCTGGCGGTGGTCATCGTCGTGTCGGCGATCAGTGGCGTCGCCTTCAGCTGGAAGCGTTACTCAAGACGCAGCTAGGTGCCAAAGCTCCGGCTCGGCTACAAGGCATCGGCCGAGCAGTTCGGCCCGCGCGAGCTGCTCGATTTCGCGGTCGCCGCCGAAGGCAGCGGGTTCGACAGCGTCTTCGTCAGCGACCACTTCCAGCCGTGGCGCCATTCCGATGGGCACGCGCCGTTTGCGTTTGCCTGGCTGGCTGCGGTCGGCGAGCGGACCAAGCGTGTCGCGCTCGGCACATCGGTGGCCACTCCGACGTTCCGCTACCACCCGGCCGTGGTCGCCCAGGCGTTCGGAACGCTCGGGGTGCTGCATCCCGGACGCATGATTCTGGGCGTCGGTACCGGCGAGCACCTGAACGAAGGCGCGCTGGGCATCGCGTGGCCCGACAACAAGGAACGGTTTGCGCGATTGCGCGAGGCGGTGCGACTGATCCGCCAGCTCTGGACCGAGCAGTCGGTGACGTTCGACGGCGAGTACTACCACACGCGCAATGCGACCATCTACGACAGGCCGGACGAGCCGATCCCGATCTATGTGGGTGCTGGTGGCCCGCAGGTGGCGAAGTACGCGGGTCGCGCGGGCGATGGCCTCATCTGCACGTCCGGCAAGGGAATGGAGCTGTATTCCGAGCAGTTGCTGCCCTCATTCGCAGATGGCGCCAAAGAATCAGGCCGTGACGCAGGCGAGCTCGACAAGATGATCGAGGTCAAGGTGTCTTTCGACACGGACCGCGCCAAGGCCTTGCAGGACACCAAGATCTGGGCGGCCCTCGCGCTGCCGGCCGAGTCGAAAGCCGGCATCGACGACCCGCGCGAGATGGAGCGCCTCGCGCGCGGCGTCGAGGATGTCGCTTACAAACGGTGGCTGGTTTCCGACGACGTCGACGAGCACATCGAGCAGCTGCGGCCTTACCTCGATCTCGGTTTCAACCACCTGGTCTTTCATGCGCCCGGCGACGGACAGGCTCGGTTCCTCGAGCTGTACGGCTCGAAGGTCTTGCCTCGAATTCGCAAAGAGTGGGGCGGTTGAACACCTGGGTCATCGTCCTGATCAAAGATTTCGGCTCAGCCAAGCAGCGGCTGCGTCCCGCGCTGGGGCCGAAGTCCCGACGTGCGCTGGCGCGTCGCAATGCCCGACTGGCGGTAAGGGCCGCGTCGGCGGGTGACCATGTGCTGGTGGTGGCCGGTGGGGAGGGGGTCGCCGCCCTGGCCGAGGTGTGGGGGGCGGACGTCCTTCTCGAGCCGCGCCAGGAAGGCCAGAACGTGGCCGCGGCGCGTGGCATCGCGCAGGCGACTTCATCCGGGGCCGGCTCCGTGCTGCTTCTGTCGAGCGACCTTCCTCTCGTGACCGCCGAGTCGGTCCGGGAGCTGCTGGACAAAGCTGCCGGAAGCGAAGGTCCGCTTGTGATGGCCGTACCCGCGATCGGCCGCGGTGGCACGAACGCGCTGTACCTGCGGCCTCCGAATGCCATTGCCCTTCACTTCGGCGACGACTCGCTCGCCGAGTTCCGGCAGGACGCCGAGTCACGCGGGATCGGCTTTGCCATCCACCATTCCGATGCGATGGCGCTCGACCTGGACGAGCCTTCCGACCTCGCGCGTCTTCGCCGCGCGGTGTGAAGCGACTCGAGCTTCTCGGCGTCGAGGGCCTGCCCGAGGTGCAGCCGGGCGACGACCTCGGCGCGCTGATCAGCGC
>JBOHUP010000284.1:0-3871 GCA_050734615.1 Candidatus Dormibacteraceae bacterium
GATTATGCCTTGACACCCCTTCGAGTGGTGTGATATACCTCCTGCAACCACTGCGCGGGGTGGCAACAGTTCCGGCGACAGACCGGAGATATTGCGGGAAACGTAGGAGGGTGAGTTGATGCGTCCATTCGTGCGGCGTCTTCTGGCGTTGGGGGGTGGGCTGGCGCTGGTCGCGACCTTCCCGGCCGCTTCGGTACCGATCGTCGCGTCGGCCGCGACGGTCGTCCCGACCTTTGGCAACCCGACCATCAGCGGCGTGCAGGGCACCGGCTTCGAGCAGGACCTGCGGATCGATCGGAGTGGTCGCGTCTACACCAGCGCTCCAGGCTCGCTGTCATCGTCGGCCTCATACATCAACCGCTCCCTCGACGGCGGTCAGACCTTCAAGTGGGTCCCAGGCGCCGTGCAGCCGGCCGGCAAGCCGACCACGTGCGCCGGCGGCGGAGACTCCGAGCTCGCCACCGACAGCGCCAACAACCTGTACTTCGCGGACCTGACGCTGGCCAACTTCAGCACCGCCCGGTCCGGCGACCAGGGGCGCACCTTCGCGTTCACCTGTGCTGCCACGCCGATCACTCCAGTCGACCGGCAGTGGTACGCGGTCGACGGCAACCCGACGGCCGGCGGCTCGATCACGCTCACGTATGACTTCGCGCCCAACCTGGCGGGCTTGCCGGACCCGACGTGCACGTCGAACAATCGGGTCGTCCTCGCGCGCTCGCCGATTCCCGCGACCGGCACGACGGTCATTGATCCCGCCACGGCCGGCATCGAGTTCGGCCCGAACCAAATCATCAACACCAACGCCTGCAACGAAGGGATCATGGGCAACGACGAGGTCTTCAACTACGGCGGCACGAAGCGCGTCTTCGTGGTCCACGACAACCAGAACCTGGACACGATCCTGATGGGCCGCTGCGACCTTGTCGACTTTGCCGTCTCCGCTACGGGATATGGCAGCTGCCAGGACGTGGTCGTCGCCAACTTCCCCGGCTTCATCACCGGCGCCAACTTCCCGACCATGGCCGTCGACCGCGCAGGTAACCTGTTCGCGGTCTGGGAGCAGGCGCCCTACAACGCCGCCAATGCCTCGGGCCAGCGCGTCACGGGCGATACGCTGCTCTACTACTCCGTTTCAAGCGACCAGGGCAACACCTGGACTGCGGAGCGCCGGCTGCCAACTCCAGGCCTGCGCAACAACGTGTTCGCGTGGGCGGTCGCGGGCGATTCCGGCCGAGTTGACGTGGCCTGGTACGGAACCCCGGCGGGCGCGCCGGCGAACAGCAACGGTCCCGACTCGGTCACCGGCGACTGGAGCCTGTTCCTTCAGCAGTCATTGAACTTCGCGACCTCAACCCCGGCGTGGAGCGGCCCGGTGCTCGCCAGCGAGCACTTCATCCACCGCGGGTCGATGTTCACCTTGATCGGCGGCCAGACCGGCGACCGCACGCTTGGCGACTTCCTCCAGCTGCGCGCAGGTCCACAGGGTGAGGCGAACATCTCGTACGCGGACTCCAACAGCGATCTGGAGCTGGACTCGCAGGCTGCCTTCGTGAGGCAGAACGGCGGTCCCAGCCTCTATGCGTCGGTCGGCCCGGTTCATCTGCCGGCCGAGCGTTTCAACTCGGTCCAGGTGGGCGCTCACGCGGCGACGTTTGACAACGCCGGGCTCTCGAGCAGCAACCAGCCCAACCTGGAGATGCTCGGGTCCCAAATGCGGCTTGTCGATTCCGGGCAGACGCTGCAGATCAAGATGCTGGTCGGCGACCTCACCAGCCTTGCCGCCAAGGCAGATGCCGGCGGCACGACACTGGCCTGGTCGACGCAGTGGAAGGTGCCTTCCGGCACCGACCCCAGCGGCGGCAAGTACTTCCACGCCTACATGCAGTCGATCGCCGGAGCCGCGCCGACCTTCGCGGTCGGAGAGAACGCGGCGGAGCAGATGGGCGGCGGTCTGCTGGCCACCTATCCGGGCTCGACCGCCGTCACCGGCTCGTACACGGCCACGGCGCCCGGAACGATCACGATCAACGTGCCGGTCGCGGACGTCACCGAGGCCGGAGCAATCGGTAGCGTCCTGTACAGCGCCACCAGCGCGAGCATGTCGCTGACCGGCACCGCCGACGGCCAGAACCTGAGCGGTATCGGCGGCGTACCTTTCAACCTCGTCGACACGGCGCCCGCGTATGACTTCAACCCGGCGCAGTCCACGCCTTCGTTCGTGACCTGTCACGAGCACGACGGCGACGGAACGATCCCGGGCCGGAACGGCAGCTCCGCGTCCTTCCATTCCGACGAGGACGCGTGCGACGGCGGCGGTGCGGCAGGCGAGTCGTTCAGGGACTCCGGCAACGGGGAGACCTTCGACTCGACCGTGATCCAGTCGATTGTCTATGACGACGCGCTGGGCACCGTATCGATCACAGGACAGGGGATCGCCAACGGCAACCCTGTCACGTTCACGATCCTGGAGACCGGGGCCACTGCTCTCACCGCGGCGAGATACGCGATCACCCTGAGCGATGGCTACGTCAACAGCGGCGACCTTTTGAGCGGGACGATCAGGCTCGCCTGACCCAGGGCCTGCGGGGGGGTGTGCGGGGAGGTCGCAACGCGCGACCTCCTCTCTTATGTGACCGCCTTTTCCCCAGCCGGGATGCGCAACGGCAGCGCCATCCACCACATCGCTGCTGCCGCGCAGATGCCGGGGACGAACGCCAGGGCGGCCGTGCCGGTCGCGTCCCACAGCGCACCCGCGATCAGGGGCACTACGAACGCTGCGCCGTACTGGAAGGTGAACATTGCGGCGCTCATGCGATGTACGTCGCCGGCTGCCGCGAGCTTGGGGGGCAGGGTCAGGGCGACGATGAGGGCGAGCGCGGCTGCGAAGCCGAGCACGAACGCCCAGAAGATCACGCCGGCGCCAGGCGTGAGGACGATGCCGATTTGGGCCACGCCCATCAGCACGCTCGAGCCGATGAATCCAGCTCGACCCGTGAGCAGCCTGTCCCAGATCGCGACGGCCGGCGCGGTCAACAGCTGGGAGCCGTTCAGGACAGCGAGAGTGGGGGCGATGAGCTGGTGGCGGCCGGTCTGGGCGAGGTAGTCCGGGACGAAGGCGTTGGTCCCGAAGTAGACGGCCGACGCCATGCCCATGACAAGGCCGACCCGCACGGCCTGCCCCTGGCGCCAGCTCGGCCACCAACGCGACGGGATGGCCAGCCGCTGGTGTGCCGGAGCCGCCACGACGATCGCCACAGCGGTCACGACCACGATGATCGACCACAGCGCAAGGGCCCAGCGCCAGTCGCCGTGGGCCAGCGGCAGAACCCCGACCGGTGTGGTCAGGGCATTGGGCACCGTCTCACCGATCAGGATCCCATTGCTGTAAACCGCGGTCGCGATGGCGATCCGCCGCGGGAACCAGTCGCGGACGAGGGATGGGAACGCGGGCTGGCTCACCGCCACCCCGACGCCCATCAGGAACGTGGCGGTGAACACGACCTGCGTGCTGGGGCCTAAGCCGCGCACTCCGCCGAACACCGCGGTGAAGGCCAGGCCGGCGAGAAGCGCCCCGCGCACCCCGAGCTTGGCGATGAGAAGCGATCCCGGCACCGCGGCGATTGCGAGCAGGAGGACGGGTAGCGAGACCAGCGCGCCAACCGATTTCTCGTCGAGGTGAAGGTCGTGGTGGATCAGCGGCACGAGCGGCGGCACCGCCAGCATCGTCAGGCGTAGGTCGATGCCACCGAGCCACAAGAGCAGCAGGTGCACCCACTCGGCGCGGGTGAAGTCGAATCCATCCTGGTCGGCCACCCGTGGGTCGCCGAAGCCGCCGCGATCGGCGTGCCTGATGAGATGAAGGGCGAAG
>JBOHUP010000285.1:0-2185 GCA_050734615.1 Candidatus Dormibacteraceae bacterium
AGGCCAACCTGCGGCTGGTGGTGTCCATCGCGAAGAAGTACATCGGTCGCGGCATGTCGTTCCTGGACCTGATCCAGGAAGGGAACATGGGCCTGATCCGCGCGGTCGAGAAGTTCGACTACCACAAGGGCTACAAGTTCTCGACCTACGCGACGTGGTGGATCCGGCAGGCCATCACGCGCGCCATCGCCGACCAGGCCCGGACGATCCGCATCCCGGTCCACATGGTCGAGACCATCAACAAGCTGGTGCGCGTTTCCCGCCGCCTGCTCCAGGAGCTGTGCCGCGAGCCGGGCGACGAGGAGATCGGCGAGGAGATGGGCATCACGCCCGAGAAGGTGCGCGAGATCGTCAAGGTTTCACAGGACCCCGTTTCGCTCGAGACTCCGATCGGCGAGGAGGAGGACTCCCACCTCGGCGACTTTGTCGAGGACCGCGAGGCTGTCTCACCGTCTGACGCCGCGTCTCTGACGATGCTGCACTCCGAGGTCGAGGACGTGCTCGACACGCTCACGCCCCGTGAGCGGCGCGTGCTGCAGCTGCGGTTCGGGCTGATCGACGGCCACCAGCGAACCTTGGAGGAGGTCGGGAAGCGGTTCGGGGTGACCCGCGAGCGCATCCGGCAGATCGAGGCCAAGGCACTGCGCAAGCTCCGCCACCCGTCCCGCTCGAAAAAGCTGCGCGACTACCTGGAGTAGCTGCAGGGCCGCACGGCCCTCTTCGAGCGCCGCCGAGGCTTCCCGTCTGGTCGTCATGCCGGCCGCCTTGGTCGATGGGCGCGCGGGTGAACTCCGAGGACGGCAGTAGTCAGGCCGCGCCAGGCGTTGCTTGCTTGATTGTCAGACACGCCTCGGGGCAGATTTCGGAGATGGGTGCTTTTACTGCTCGCTCTCGGCCTGCCGCTGATCGCGGGCTGTAGCTCGCCGGCGGCGCTCAAGATCGGGAGTGTGCCGCTCCCGCACTCGATCGGCGGCGCTTCGTTCGACGTGGTCGAGATCGACCAGGCCGGCCATCGCGCCTACGTGGCCGACCGCGCGGGCGGGGTCGATGTGTTCGACCTCTCGCAGGCCAAGGCGAAGTACGCATCCAGCATCTCGATGCCGGCGAGCGCCAACGGCCTGGCCCTCGCCCCGGCCCTCGGCCGGCTGTTCGTCGGCCTGGCGGACGGCACCGTGGCGATCGTGGACGTCAAACCCGGTTCCCCTTCCGCGGGCACGGTGATCCAGATCGCGAAGACCGGCGGCAAGGAGGCGGACCTGCTCGACTACGCCGCGTCCACAAACCAGGTTTACGTGAGCAACGGAGTCGGCGGCACGATCACTCAGGTCGATGCCCAATCCGGTGACGTCAAGGCACATTTCAAGGTCGGATACGCGCTCGAGCAGCCGCGATTCAACCCCGCCGACGGGATGCTGTACGTGACGAGCCCGGACGCCGACGCCCTGTTCCGCATCGACCCGGCCGGCGGCGCGATCAAGAGCAAGATGGCGCTGGGCGGATGCAGTCCGATGGGCATGGCCATCGACCCCCACACCGATCACGCGCTGATCGCCTGCAGGCTGTCGGTCATCGACTGGGACCTGCGCACCGGCAACGCCGCAAACTTCGGCCAGGTCGAGGCCGGCGACGTCGTGACCTACGACCCGAAGGTCGACCAGTTCTTCGTCGCGTCGCCGTCGAAGGGCCGGGGCGGCGCGGTCGGAATCTTCAGCGCCAACCCAGTCGATTACGTGTCGACGGTGGTGACCGGTGCAGGCGGCAACTCGGCGGCGTACGACGAGACGCATGGCGTGGTCTACACGCCGGACGACCGGCCCAACCGGGCGGGCCTGGCGAGCTTCCAGCCGCCTTCGGCCGACCAGGCGCTGACGGCGGCGCTGCCGTCTTTGATACCGATTGGAGTTTTGCTCCTGGCCGTTGGTCTCTTCTTGGTCATCATCGCCCGGCAGGCCGACCCGATTCGCCGGCCGGTAACGCCGGCTGCCAAGTAGGCCGGGGGGAGCCAAAGGTACTCCTGGTTGCGGTTGGCCCGAGCTGGGCCCGGATGCCGCGGAGTTCGCCCACCGGCTGCTGGTCGAATCACAAGAAGGCGCGATGCTGGCCATTCCGCCGGCGGTCAACTTCGGCTTGACGGCCGGGTGAAACCAAAACCGCCTCGCGAGCGTCTTTAGTGGCGAGGCTGGAG
>JBOHUP010000286.1:0-12263 GCA_050734615.1 Candidatus Dormibacteraceae bacterium
CCTTGAACGTGTCGACGAGGACGATGCGCAAGACGTCCTCGGGCATGTGGGCGTCGAAAGCGCGCGCGGCCTGGACCGTGTCGCCGAACACCAGGATCATCGCGTGAGGCATGGTGCCTGAGGGGGCCTTCAGTCCCCCCAGCTGGGCGCCCAACGGCGTGGCGCAGCCGGCGCACCCGCCGACGATCGCCGCGTACTCCATCACGGGTCCGATCAGAGGGTGAACGTGGCGCGCGCCGTACGAGATGACCCGCTTGCTCGCCGCCGCTTCCACGATCTCGTGCGCCGCGGTGGCCCAGCCCGAGCAGCTCGACAGCATGCCCAGGAGTGCGGTTTCGTAGACCCCGAAGCGTGAATAGGGCGCTCGCACGCGAAGCACCGTCTCGCGGTCGCCGATCGGCTCACCCTCAGGGATCGCCCATGCCTCGTCGCCCACCTGCAGCACAGCGCCAAGGAGCCGAACCGCCTCCGTGATCCCGCACAGCACTCCGGCGCGGCTCGAAAAGAAGTCCATGGCCACGACCGCGTCGACGTTCGCGGCGGAGAGGGTGTCGCGAGCTCGCTGGAAGTAGACGTCGGAGGCAGGCCCGGCGAAATAGGCGAGGAGCTCAGAGGTAGGACTCTGGGCGGTGACCTGCTTCATCGCGATGAAAATTAACAGGCAGGGTTGCCATGGGTGTGGCTTCTCCCTAACTTCAATCCCGGTTTGGTGTGATGGTTTGGGGGAGGGAAGCCATCGGAAAAGAGGGAGGGCCCGGTAGGAGCTGTGCCTTTTGGGCGCGCCGCCGCGGGCCTGCCTGAGCTCAATCGCGTGGCCCGGTAACATCCTTGCCAATGTCCGGCCCTTCGTCTCAGCAGGTCCTCGAAGTGCTCTCGCGCATCCAGGATCCGGACCTCGGCCGCGACGTGGTCAGCCTCGGCATGATCAAGGAGCTTGAGGTGAGCCCGGCGGGCAAGGTCAGCTTCACGTTCGAGCTGACGACGCCGGCGTGTCCCGTCCGCGATCGGTTCAAGTCCCAGGCGCAGGACCTGGTCGGCGACATTCCCGGCGTGACCGGCGTCGAGGTCCACATGACCGCCAACGTCCGGCCGGCCTTCACCAGGCCGAAACCATCCGAGATCCTCCCCGGCGTCAAGCAGACTATCGCCGTCGCCTCTGGCAAGGGCGGCGTGGGCAAGTCGACGGTGGCGGTCAACCTCGCCGCGGCGCTCCGCCTGAGCGGGGCCGAGGTCGGATTGCTGGACGCCGACATCTACGGTCCGTCGATTCCCGCGATGACGGGGTCGCGGTCGGCTCCAGAGCAGGTCAATGGGCTGTTGCGCCCGATCGAAGCCCACGGACTCAAGCTAATGTCCTTCGGCAACATCTATCCCGGCGACCAGCCGACGATCTATCGGGGTCCGATGGTCGGCAAGGCAATCGAGGCGATGATGGTCCAGGTCGACTGGGGCCGGCTCGACTACCTGGTGATCGACCTGCCGCCGGGCACCGGCGACGCATCGCTGACCCTCGCCCAGGCAATCCCGCTCACCGGCGTCGCCATCGTGTGCACTCCACAGGACGTGGCGACCGACATCGCCATCAAGGCGCTGCAGATGTTCAGGAAGCTCAACGTGACTCCGCTCGGTCTGATCGAAAACATGAGCTGGTACATCTGTCCGAGCTGCGGGCACCGCCATGAGATCTTCAGCCACGGCGGAGCGGAGGAGGCAGCCAAACGATTGGGCGTTCCGTTCCTCGGGGCCGTGCCGCTCGAAGAAGGCATCCGCGAAGAGGCCGACAGCGGCACTCCTGTGGTCATCGCTCGGCCCGACTCGGCCGGCGCCAAAGCTTTCACGCACATCGCTTCGCAGGTTGCGGCGCGGACGTCGATCCAGTCGTTCCGCCAGCTTCCCGTGATCAACGTCCGGTAGGCGCGGCACTGCAAGATCCCGACCCATTTCCGACCACAGTCGACGTCGATCGGGCTCGTCAGGTCATGGACATCACCTGGGAAGACGGCCGCCACAGCACTTTTTCCGGTGAACAGTTGCGCTGGGCTTGCCCGTGCGCGGAATGCCGCGGCGAGGCCGGCGCACCGGGCCGACTTTCACGGGTCACGAACCTCAGCGCTGACGAGCTGCGGATTCGTGACGTGACTCTCGTCGGTCAATACGCCCTGCAGGTCGCATTCGAGAGCGGGCACAACACCGGCATCTACACCTTTGCGCTCCTGCGCAAACTGACCTGAGAAAGCCCGGGCACCACTGCGGCGGTTGATTTGAGATAATCCCGCCGGCCCGTTGTCCATTTCCACGTCGCTGCCACAAATCGAGCCTGCGTCTCCGCCGGCCCCGCAATTAAGACGCAGTCCACGTCGACGCTGGCGTTTCGGCCGCCGGGGCTGGATGGCGGTCGGACTGACCCTGCTGGTTCTGCTGGTCAGCGTAGGCGCCTATCTCGCGTACCTGAACACCCTGCCCACGACGGTGACCTCGAACTTCAAGAGCGGGCAGAAGGACGTGCCGACAGATGGTCGCGTCCTTCTCGACTTCAGCCGGCCGGTGGCCATCGCCGCGGTCAAGGCAGCCTTTTCCATCACACCTGCGACTGACGGCTCGATCATGCCGATTTCCGGCGACGCACATTACGCCTGGACGCCCGCGAAACCTCTCGCCGAGCTGACCACGTACACAGTGGCCATGAAACCGATCTACGACGTCGGTCATCACCGCGTCAACGCGGCGCAGTGGACCTTCACCACGATCATCGTGCCCCGGATCACGTCCGTCGACGGACCGGCCGGAACGCCGCTCACCGACGGCATGGAGATCGATCCCGGGTCGACGTTGAAGCTCACCTTCAACGATGTGATGGAGACGGACACGATCAAGGTCACAATCGGGACGCAGGTGGCCGCACTGAAATGGGCCACCGACGGTCGAAGCGCGACCCTGTCGACCGCCGGCATCCCATCCGGCCCCATCACGCTGTCGATGGCACCGGGCGGTCGCGACCAGACTGGGCACCCGATCCCGTCGGCGTTCGCGATGAAGGCCGGCATCTACTACCACGATCGAGAGCACACCACCGCTCTCAAATACCCGGCCCTGATTCAGATCCCCAATGACGAGTTCGCCCGCGACCAGAACGGCCTGCAGGCCGCAGGCGTCATCTTCGAGTACCTGGCCGAGGGAGGTATCACGCGCCTGACCGCGATCTTCGACAACGCTCCGGACCTCATCGGCCCGATGCGATCAAGCCGCTTCATATCGCTGAAGATTGCGCGCCATTACAAAGGGCTGCTGTTCCAGTCCGGCGAGTCGCAGGCCACAGCCGCGCGCGCGGCCCAGGAGCCGACGCCCCAGTTCTTCGACACCATCGGCTACCAGTTCCGCACCGGCGCACGCATCGCCCCGGACAACCTCATGATCACCGGCACGGCTGTCCAGGCGGCTCAGCAGAACTACTTCTCCAGCATCCCGGCCTTCACCGTGCCGAAAGCACGTCCGGTCCTTCCTGCCGGCGGATCGTTGGGCACCAAAATCACCGTGGACGAGCACTACTCCGTGTACGCATATGACCCCGTCACGGGCACGTACTCGAAGACTGAAGAAGGGCACCCGTACAAGGACGCGAGCTCCGGTCAGCCGCTCCACATTGAGATGCTCATCATCCTGCACACCACCGAGCAGCTCCTCGACGTCGGCGATGGGCACGGCGCGCACATCCACGACTTCGACCTTGATACCAGTGGCGCCATCCAGCTCTTTTACAAGGGTCTCGGATACTCAGGCACGTGGGCCTCGACAGACAGCCATGGACCCCTGACGTTCTCGGTCAACGGCCAGCCGGTCAACCTGCCGCCCGGCCTGGTCTGGATCGACGTAACGCAGTAGGCGAGCGCTAGACCGCGGGCTGGATTCTCGGCTGCCTCTGTCGTCGGGTCGCCGACCGCGCCAGAAGGTAAAACACGTAGAGCCACAGCGATGCGCCCGACACCAACAGAGCCAGGATCAGCCACGGATTAACTCCGGTCGTGGGCACGGATCGCACCAACTTATAGCCGCCCGGCACGCCGGCGGCTGGCGCGACAGTCGGTAGGCTTATGATCTGCGCCGCGGCGCCACCAATGGGCGTGACGCCAGTGACCAGGCGGACCGCAGGCACCACGGGAGGCGACTCCGGACGAGGCGCCTGCGCCGGGACGCCGGGTCGATGCTTGAGCTGGCCGTAGTGGTGACCATGATTGTTCGGGTTCGCGTACGCGAACACGCCGATGGCGGACGCGGGAATCAGCGCGATCGAGGCAAATGCGGCGACAACCGTGGTTTTCATGGCGTTGTGCTGCAACGTAGTCCCTTTTCCTTTCAAGAACGAAACAGTCGGCGGCGCCAGAGTACACGAGCGGCGCGCAAGGTTTCTAAGCTCGGGCGGCGTCCTTGAGCGATGAGACATACGCCGACGCGGCGACCGCGGCGGTCGTGCCGTCGCCCACCGCGGTGGCGATCTGCTTGGTGAGCTGAGCGCGCACGTCACCCACCGCCCAGACGCCGTCGACCGAAGTTTGCATCTTGCTGTCGGTGATGATGTAGCCCGCCTCGTCGTGCTTCACGTGAATCTTGAACAGGCCCGAGTTCGGCACGAAGCCGATGAAGATGAACACCCCGCCGACTGTCAGCTCCCGGTTCTCGCCATGCTGCTCATAACGCACGAGGTGGACCTTGTCACCGCCGACGATCTCCTTGACTTGCGCGTCGAAGACGAACTCGATCTTCGGGTTGGCGCGGGCGCGTTCGATGAGGATCGGCTGCGCCCGAAACGTGCTGCGCCGGTGCACGATGTAGACCTTGGAGGCGTAGCGCGTCAGGAACTCGCCCTCCTCCACCGCCGCGTCTCCGCCGCCGACGACCGCCAGCTCCTGGCCTTTGAAGAAAGCGCCGTCGCAGACAGCGCAGTAGCTGACGCCACGGCCCCAGAACTCCTTCTCGCCTGGAACCTGAAGGTACCGCGGCAGGCCGCCCGCCGCCATGATGAGGGCCGGCGCGCGGAGCTCGTCGCCCGACTCCAGCCGGACGACTTTGATCGAACCTTCGACGTCGATCTCCTTGACCGGCTCGAAATCGCGCACCTCGACACCGAACTTGCGCGAATGGTCGCCCATCTTGGCGGCCAGCTCGGAGCCCAGGATGGACTCGAAACCGGGGTAGTCCTCGATCAGCTCGGTGTTCAGGAGCTGCCCGCCCAGCGGCCCGCGGTCGACCACGACCGTACGGAGGTTCATGCGCGCCGTGTACAGGCCTGCCGCCAGGCCGGCGGGTCCGCCACCCACGATCACCACGTCGTACTCGCTCATTGCATCAATTGAATTGCGGTAAGGCGGGTCCGTATTCCTAACCGAGCTTGAACTGGGCCCCGTAGCCGCCACGCGGAGCCTGGCAGGTGATGTTGTCGAACGGGCACCCGATAGAGCAGGCGCCACACTCGATGCAGTTGCCAAAGCTCACCAGGTTCTTCTTCTGCTCCTGGTTCCACTCGTACACTCCGGCCGGGCAGAAGTGGTTGCAGTACTTGCCAGTGCATTTGGTCGCACAGACGTGCTGATCGACGATCTCGATATGGGGCCGGCCTGAGTCCTCGTTGTACTTGACCGTGAACAGCTTGTCGGTGAGCTTTTCCATCAGCCCACGCCAAAACGCTCCCAAACGCGGCACATCAGCCGGACCGTGTTGATGTAGTCGCCGGCATGGATGTTCTCGTTGGGGGCGTGGACCCGATTGTCCGGCCGGCCGACACCCACCGGGAGCACGGTCGGGATCCCCAGGTCCGAGACCACGGGGTGCATCGGACCGGTGGCCGGCATGAACGGCCACAGGATCGGGGTCCCATACATCTCGCGCACGCAGTTGATGACGCTGTTCGCAACGTCGGAGGCGGGGTCTGAACGGGCGGGCTTCTCCCCTTCGCCGGCAAAGATCTCGACCTTTTCGAAGCCATTGCGGTCAAGGTGCTTGCGCAGGAGCTCCAGGATGTCGTCGGGGTCCTGGTCGGGGATCAGGCGGAAGTCCAGCTTGGCCGTGGCCTCCGCCGGAAGCACTGTCTTCGAGCCGGGGCCCTGGTAACCGGTCGTGATCCCCGCGATGTTGCACGTGGGCAGGAACAGCAGCTGCTCGATCACAGCGTCGGGTTTCGGGTCCCTGACCAGACGCTCGAAGCCCACTAGCTGCTGGCGCTTGCTGACCTCGGGGTCGATGGTGGACATCATCGTCCGGTCGGCGCCCGTCGGCTTGATCACCCTGTCGTAGAAGCCGGCGATCTTGATGTTCATGTCGTGGTCGCGAAGGCTGGCCAGCGCAGCGACGAGGTACGCCGCTGCCGAGGGGTAGATGGACGCGAACGCTGAGTGCTGGTCGAAGGCGAGCATCCTCACGCGCAGGTTCACGTAGAGGAGGCCTCGGCAGCCGAACTGGATGGTCGGGCGCCCTGCATCGTCGAAAGACGTCCCCGACTCCCACAGGCAGCCGTCGGCGTGAAGCTTGTCGGCATGGTCGTGAGCGATCCTCTCGAAGCTCTTCGAGCCGATCTCCTCCTCTCCCTCGACAAGAAACCTCAACGTCACGGGAGTCTCGCCGAGCTCCTTCAACGTCTCGAGCGCGTGGATGCGCGCCATGACGTCTGCCTTGTCGTCGGCGACACCGCGGGCGATGATCCGCCCATCCCTCTCCACGGGCTCGAACGGCGGTGAATCCCACAGATCGATCGGATCGACCGGCTGAACGTCGTAGTGCTGGTAGAGGAGCAGCTTTCGCCTCCCCGAGCCGGGAACCTCGGCGTAGAGCGCCGGCATACCTCCGGCGGAGAAGGTCTCGACGCGGTCAGTGAATCGCGATAGCCGGCCGGCGATCCAGTCCCGCGCGGGGGTGACAGCGTGCGCCCCGTGGTTGGAGATGCTAGGGAAAGTGCACAGCTCCTTCAGATCTTCGACGAACCGCCGCGAGTGCTTTTCGATGTACGCGTCGACCGCGCTCGCCGAGATCACAGTGCCATCGTAACCTTGTGCCAATGTCCGACGGAGCGCCGAGGTTTCACTTCTCGCCACGGCCCAACCGCGCCGCGGAAATCAGGTGGCGGCCCTGGTCGGCGACTGCGTTTGACGAGGCCCGGCGCACCGGGCGCCCGATCCTCCTTTCCATCTCGGCGGTGTGGTGTCACTGGTGCCATGTGATGGACGAAACCTCCTATTCGAACCAGGGAGTGATCGACCTGATCAACCGCGAGTACGTGCCCATCCGCGTGGACAACGACGTCCGTCCTGACATCAACCAGCGCTACAACATGGGTGGCTGGCCGACGACCGCGTTCCTTACGCCATCGGGCGACATCCTGACCGGCGCCACCTACATTCCACCGGAGCAGATGGCCGATGCGCTGGTGCGCGTGGCCGGCTATTTCCATGCCAACCAGACCGAGATCGCGATCAAGGCGCTGGAGGCGCGCAAGCGGGCGGGCATTGGAGTCGCGCGCAGCGCCGGTGACCTCGATGGGACGCAGGTCGGCGCGATCCTCGATGCCGTGAACAACGCGTATGACGCGGAGTTCGGAGGGTTCGGCAATGCGCCCAAGTTTCCGCAGACCGACGCCGTCCTTCTGTTGCTGGAGCAGGGCCGGCTGCGCTCCGACCCGGACTTGACGCGGATGGCGGTTCACACGCTGGAGCGGATGGCGGGCGGCGGGACGTACGATCACATCGAGGGCGGCTTCTTCCGCTACTCGACGACCCAGGACTGGAGCGTCCCGCATTTCGAGAAGATGCTCGAAGATCACGCCGCTCTCATCGAAGCCCTCGCGCTCGCCGGGATGGCGGCTGAGCTCGACGTCACAACCGCCTACCTGGATGCGGTTCTCCGCGACCCCGCGACAGGGCTCTATGCAGGCAGCCAGGACGCCGACGAGGACTATTACTCGATGGACGCGGCCGGGCGCGCTCGAACCCCGGTGCCCTACATCGATCGCCGCATCTACACGTCGTGGAACGCAGCTCTAGCGATCTCCTACCTCGACGCCGCGCTGCGGCTCGACCGGCCGGTGCTCCGCGAGCGGGCCGCGTCGCTGCTGGACCGCCTTTTCACCGACGCCTACCGCGAAGGCGATGGGATGGCGCACGCCGAAGGTGTCGGCGGCCAGCTGACGGACCAGGTGTGGTCGCTCTGGGCCGCGGTGCGCGCCCATCAGCACGGCCTGGGCGGGCGGTGGCTGCCCGCGGCGATCGACCTCGCGACGCACCTCGATGAGCGATACGGGGACTCGGAGCTCGGCGGGTACTTTGACCACGCCGCCCTCGACGAGCTTGGCAGGTTGGGCGACCGCATCAAGCCGTTGGTCGAGAACTCAATCGCCGCCATGGCATTGATCGAGCTGGACACGTTGTTGGGTGATCCGTCTGCTCTTTACCGCGATAAAGCGCGACGCGCTCTGGAGTCGGTCGCGGCGTTGCCGCGCCAGTACGGGCTGATGGCAGCCGTATTCGCGCGAGCCCTGGACCGCCTGGGCCAGACGGTCAAGGTCACCACTCAGAGTTCCGAGCTGGCGCGTGCCGCGGTGCTCGCCCATCCGTACGTCGCGATCGACCCGACGGGGGACCAACGTGCCGTCGTCTGTGTCGGGACCATATGCTTGGCGCCGGTGGCTACTGCAGGCGCGGTCGTCCAGGCCCTGAAAGAAGCTTCTTTGACGCCACGTGCGTGAGCCGGGCGCGCGCAGGGCGCGCGCTTGACAGAGACGAGGCGCCATTTCGGGCGCCGAGTCAACCAGGCCCTCGATGATCCCGACCTCCAGAAAGCGCTCGTCCACGCCCTGACAGGCTTGCGCGAGCGACGCGACAAGGCTTTCGAGAGCTTCGATTTCGAGGCCGGTCGTGCGGACCTGAAGCAGCGACGGACCGGCAACCTCGAACGGCTGCCCGAGCTGGTCGAGCAGTTCAAGCAGCGGCTCGAGGCGGTCGGTGGCCAGGTTCACTTCGCCAGGGACGCCGCCCACGCGCGCGAGATCATCGGCCGAATCTGCTCGAGCGCGCGCAACGAGGGAACGACACGCGACCGCATGGTGGTGACCAAGGTCAAGTCGATGGCCAGCGAAGAGATCGAGCTCAATCCGTATCTCGAGGCCTTGGGCATGGAGGTCGTCGAGACAGACCTTGGCGAGCGCATGGTCCAGTTGACCCACACGCATCCGTCTCATCTGATCGCTCCCGCGATCCACCTCACCAAGGAGGATGCGGCCCGAGTGTTCGGGACGGAAGCCACGGTCGAGGCGATCCAGCTGCACGCGCGCGAGTCTCTGCGCCAGAAGTTCATCGACGCGTCGGTCGGGATCAGCGGCGCGAACATGGCGATCGCGGAGACGGGGACCATCGTGATCGTGACCAACGAAGGCAACGCGGACCTGACCACCACCCTTCCGCCGGTGCACATCGCGCTCTTCGGCATCGACAAGGTGGTCGCTACGCTGGACGACGCGGTGGCAGTGCTCCGCATGCTTCCGCGTAGCGGCACCGGCCAGATCATGAGTAGCTATGTCAACTGGATCACCGGACCTTCCCGTTCGGCCGACATCGAGCAATCGCTGACCATCGGGGTGCACGGCCCGCGCGAGATGCACTGCGTGATCCTGGACAACGGCCGCGAGAAAATGCGTGAGGACCCGGTCTTTCACGAGGCGCTCACCTGCATCCGATGCGGCGCGTGCTCCAACGCGTGCCCGCCGTTCATGGCGGTCAGCGGGCATCAGTTCGGATATATCTACAACGGGCCGATCGGCCTCGTCCTGACGCCGTTCCACCATGGCCTCGACGCGGCAGACCTGCCCAACAGCCTGTGCACCCAGTGCAACGCTTGCGAGGAGATCTGCCCGGTGGGCATCCCGCTGCCCCAGCTGATCCTCGAGCACCGCCGCTCCGGTCGGAAATCGCTGCGCAAACGAGCTGTCCTGGGAGTGTGGAAGCGGCCCGAGCTGGCCGATCGCCTGATGCGCACCGCGGCTCCGTTCAGCGGACTGGTGCCAGGCACGCCGCGCCTCGCCCGTGTGCCGTACCGCGACCAGGCTCCGGCCAGCGAGGTCGACGGCGAGCCTCTCACCATCTTCGCGTCGTGCATGGTCGACCGGATGATGCCCCGGGCCGCGGTGGCCCTGGAGCGTATTGCGACCGCCTCCGGCTTCAGGGTAGGTTTTCCCAAGACCCAGTGGTGCTGTGGGCTGATCTCGGCCAATGCGGGCGATTTCAAAGCGGGGGCTGAGCTGAACGACCACCTGGCCGCTGCCCTTGGAGATTCCAAGGGGTTGATCGTGACGCCCTCTGCCTCATGCTTTGGCGCTTTCACGATGGACGCCGCCGGCTGGGGGGCATCCGCAGGCGGCGCTCTGAAGGCCCGATTCCGGGACTCCACCCGGTTTGCGTTGCAGCTTCTCGCGGCCAACCCCGGCCTCGTCCGCGCCGACCCGCTGAGCCTCAAGATCGCCTACCACGACTCCTGCCAGTCCCTGCGCCAGCTCGGCCTGAAGGCAGAGCCGCGACGCCTCCTCGAGCTCGCCGGCTACGAGGTCGTCGATCTGCCCGACATCGCCAACTGCTGCGGCTTCGGTGGCACGTTCAGCCTGGAGTGGCCCCGCGTGGCCGCCCGGCTGGCTGACTGGAAAATTGACGCTATCGCCAAGACCGGTTGCGCCGTGGTCGCTTCCGACAACCCGGGCTGTCTGGTGCACATCGAAGCGGCGGCGAGGCGCCGGGGCATGAGGCTGCGCGTGGCGCACGTGCTCGAGCTGGTGGCAGAGCATCTCGCTTAACGGTCCACTCGGTACGCTTATCCCTTCGTGAAGATCAGCCTCGTCTCGACACCCGCCGCCGAGCTGAGCGTCGACGCCCTGGCAGTGCCCGTCTCCACCGGCCAGCGTCTTTCGGGTCCCGCCGTCGAGCTGGACCGCGCGATGGGCGGCGTGCTGTCCGAGCTGGTCGCCAACGCCGAGTTCCGCGGCCGCATCCATGAGGTGCTGCCGGTCCCCTCTCCCAAGGGGATGGGCCCGCGTCGGGTGGTCCTGTATGGCGTGGGTGCGCTCCACGACCTGGATGGTCAGCGGCTGCGCTCCGCCCACCACGAGCTGGTACGTGCTTCGCGCACCTACGGCTACAAACGAATCGGGCTCATTCGAACCGATCCACTCGGCATGGACAGCCTGAAGGGCGTCATCGAGGGATGTGTCATGGGCTCGTTCGAGCGGCGGTCGCGGCAGACCGGTGCGCATCCTGAGCGGCTCGAGATCGCCGAGCTCGTGCTGGTCGGCTTCGGCTCGGGGCGCGAGCACGAGGTGGTGCAGGCGCAGGAGAACGGCGAGGCCACCAACAAGGCTCGCGAGTGGCAGAACGCTCCACCCAACGAGTTGACGCCGGAGGCGCTGGGCCAGGAGGCCTTGAACATCGCGCAGCGACACAAGCTCGAGGTCGAGGTGCTCGGCCCGGACGAGCTCCGTGCGGGGGGATACAACCTCCTACTTGGCGTGGCCGCGGGATCTGCGAGACCGCCGCGCCTCATCCGCATCCGCTACCGCGGCGGCCAGGAGCCAGGGCAGCCTTCGCAGGCGGGCGCGCCGGTGCTCGCGCTGGTCGGCAAGGGGATCACGTTCGACACCGGCGGCATCTCTTTGAAGAAGCCGGACAACATGAGCCTGATGAAGGCCGACATGGCGGGAGCGGCCGCGGTGCTCGCGGCGATCGACGTCATCGCGGGGCGGAAGGTGCCGCTTGACGTGATGGCGGTCGTCGCCGCTTCCGAGAACATGCCTGGACCGGCCGCTCAGCACCCGGGAGACGTCGTCGTCAGCGCCGACGGCAAGACGGTGGAGATCGTCAACACCGACGCCGAAGGCCGCCTGGTGCTGGCGGACGCGCTGACCCACGCGATCCGAAACGGCGCGACCCACATCCTCGACCTCGCCACGCTGACCGGCGCGGCCACGATCGCCATCGGCCATGCGGCGACGGCGGCAGTCAGCAACGACGATGGCTTCTGGAAGCTCGTCGCCAGGGCGTCACGCGAAGCAGGCGATCGTGTCTGGCGCCTGCCGATATACGCCGACTACAGGATCCTGCTGCGCAGCCAGATCGCCGATCTGCGGAACGCGGAGTATGGCGAGGCCGGCACGATCCTCGGTGGCATGTTCATCGGTGAGTTCGCCGGCGGCAAGCCGTGGGCGCACCTCGACATCGCCGCCTCGAGCTGGAACGTCAACACCG